>DATCEJ010000258.1:0-6467 GCA_036510135.1 Roseiarcus sp.
CACCGGCTTGCGCGGGATCCGCGCGTTCCTCGATGGCGCGACGCAAAAGAAGGACGCGCCGTGGCCAGCCTGACGATCCTTTACTGGCGCGACATTCCGAGCCAGGTCATCGTGAAGGCCGGCCGTTCGGCGGCCAAGCGCGAGCTCTCGGAGCGTTTCATTCGCGCGATCGACGCAGCCGCCATGCACGCGGGCGCCAAGAGCGCCGACGCCTACCTGAACGATTGGCGTCGCGGCGAGCCCGTGCCTTGCGGTGACGATCTGGACAGCGAAGCGGCCGCCGCCGCCGACCGGCTGGAAAAAGAATACGACACGCATCGCCTGGCCGTGCTCGCGAAGCATGACGGCCGCGAGGGGCTTTGACCAAAGTCCCGCGAAGAGCGTTGCGGCGCCAAGGTCCGGGTCTTTGCCGTTGAGCGCCAATCGCGTCGTCTTCACGCCTTCCGGAAAACGCGGCGAGTTCGTCGAAGGCGGGAGCCTCTTGGAAGCCGCGCGCGCGCTCGGCGTCGATCTCGATTCGGTCTGCGGCGGCCGGGGCATTTGCGGCCGTTGTCAGGTCGACATCGCGGAGGGCGATTTCGCCAAGCACGCCATTCATTCCAGCGCCGATCATGTGACGCCGTCGGCAGAAGTCGAGGCCCGCTATGCCTCGAAGCGCGGAGCGTTTTCGCCCGGCCGCAGGCTTGGCTGCCAGGCCAGAATTTGCGGCGATCTGGTCGTCGATGTGCCGCCCGAAAGCCAGGTTCATCGGCAAGTCATCCGCAAGCGCGCGGAGACGCATCCGATCGAGATCGACCCGGTTGTCCGCCTCTATTACGTGGTCGAGGTTCGCGAGCCGGACATGCACGAGCCCGCGAGCGATCTGAGGCGCCTGCAACAGGCTTTGCACGAGCAATGGAATCTCAACGAAACGCACGCCGATCTCGCGACGCTCGTTCGCCTTCAGAAGGCGTTGCGCGCGGGGCAGTGGAAGGTCACCGTCGCTTTGCGCAAAGCCCGCGACATCGTTTCCATCACGCCGGGCTTCGCCGAGCGCGCCTTCGGCGTCGCGATCGATGTCGGCTCCACCACCATCGCCGCCCATCTCACCGATCTCACGAGCGGCGAGGTCGTCGCCGCGGTCGGAGCGATGAACCCGCAAATCCGCTTCGGCGAAGACCTGATGAGCCGGGTCTCCTACGTGATGATGAATCCGGGCGGGGACAAGGAGCTGACGCGCGTGGTGCGCGAGGCGATGAACGCGCTGATCGGCGACGCCGCGCGCGAGGCCGACGTCGCGCGCGGTGAAATCCTGGAAGTGACCCTGGTCGGCAACCCGATCATGCACCACCTCGTGCTTGGCCTCGACCCGACCGAACTCGGCGGGGCGCCGTTCGCGCTGACGATCGACTCGGCTTACGAAGTGCGCGCGTATGAACTTGGCCTCGACGTCGCGCCCGGCGCGTTTGTCTATGCGCTGCCTTGCATCGCAGGCCACGTCGGCGCCGACACCGCGGGGGTCGTGCTCGCCGAGGGTCCGCACCTCAAGGACGAACTGACCCTCCTCGTCGATGTCGGCACCAACGCTGAGATCGTGTTCGGCAATTGCGAACAGCTGTTCGCCTGCTCATCGCCGACCGGACCGGCGTTCGAGGGCGCGCAGATCTCCTGCGGCCAGCGCGCGGCGCCGGGCGCGATCGAGCGCGTCCGGATCGACCGCGTGACGCTTGAACCGAAATTCAAGGTGATCGGTTGCGATCTGTGGTCCGACGAGCCGGGCTTCGCCGAAGCGACATCGAATATTCCCGTCACCGGCGTTTGCGGTTCGGGCATCATCGAGGTGATCGCGGAAATGTTCCTGGCCGGAATCGTCTCGGAAGACGGCGTGATCGACGGCGAACTCGTAGGGAGAACCGGCCGGGTCGAACCGGTTGGCCGCACCTTCGCTTATGTGCTGCACGAGGGCGGCGGCCCACGGCTTCTCATCTATCAGACCGACGTGCGCGCGATCCAGCTCGCCAAGGCCGCGCTCTATGCTGGCGCAAAGCTGCTCATGGAGCGCGCCGGCGCCAAGCCTGAGCGCGTCACCCTCGCCGGCGCCTTCGGCAGCCACATCGATCCCGTCTATGCGATGGCGCTCGGCCTCATTCCCGATTGCGATCTCGCCAAAGTGGCGAGCGCCGGCAACGCAGCTGGAACCGGCGCCCGGATCGCGCTCCTCAACCTCGCCGCGCGGGCGGAGATCGAGGGCGTCGTCCGGCGCATCGATAAGATCGAGACGGCGATCGAACCTGAGTTCCAGCGCCATTTCGTCGCCGCGATGGCCTTTCCCAACAAGGAGGACGCTTTTCCGCATTTGGCCCAGCGGATCGCGCTCCCGCCGCGCAAGGAGCCGAGCGGAGAGGGCGGGCGCAGACGAAGGCGCGCTGCGGCGCATGGTGGACCCTTGACTCCAAGCTAGCTTAATCTAGCTTAAATTTGATGAAAGTCGTCGGCGCCTTCGAGGCAAAAAACAAGCTCGGCCACTTGCTCGATCTGGTCGAGCAAGGCGAGGAAGTTACGATTACACGGCACGGAAAAGACGTCGCCCGGATCGTTCCGGCGCGCGCACGGCCCGGGCGGGATGCGGCGCGGGCCGCGATTCAGCGCATCCGCGAGCGCGCCGAGGCGGCGAGGCTTGGCCGCTTCGACTGGGCGGAATGGAAAGCTTACCGCGACGAAGGCCGGCCGTGAGCCTTGTTCTCTAGAGTTCCGCCCGCACTGGCCTGGATCTATGACAACGAAGCGACGGAGCATTCAGGTTGATCCGTCATCGCGAGGAGCGAAGCGACGCGGCGATCCAGGAGTCGCGGGGCGCTTTATGTTGCCCTGGATTGCTTCGCTTCGCTCGCAATGACGACTTGGAACTTCGCCCTCGCAGCCTATTGACCGGCGATGATCCTGATCGGCGCGCCGAGCAGGGTGAGCGGCAACGCAACGATCGAGCCGACGCCACTTACAGCCCGCTCGCTCGCATCGCCCGCTCGATGGTTTGCGTTTATCCCTTGGGCGAGAAGGCCGCGCAGCTGGGGCGCGACGGCAGCGAGCTGGACGAATTTGTCGTGATTTGTAGGGTCGGCTCCCTTCACGTCGGTCAGATCGATGACGGTCGCCCCCAATGCCGCGAGCTCCGCGGTATCGGCGGTGGAACCGACGCGGTTGACGCCGCCAGCGATGGTTCGGGAGAGAAATAAAGCTCGATCGTCCTGGGAGAGCACGACGTAGAACGGCTTTTGCGGCTTGCCGAAGCGGCGCAGCTGCGATTTGAAGACGTCGATGTCGATGTCGGGCGCGGCGAGTAAGATGACGCCAATCTTGCTGGCGGGCGGCAGGTCGCCCGAAATCCTGATCTGGCGGAAGGCCTCGACGGTGACCCAATTGCCCATCGAATGGGCGAGCACATTGACCTTTTCGGCGTTGCTGCGAAGCAGGAGACGCAGCGTGTGCTCGAGGCCGTCGCGGGCCGCGGTCGCGCTATTGAGGTCATAGACGTAAGCCGTCGCTTTTCCGCGCGACGCCCAGGTGAAGAGCACCGGAACGGCTGGAGCTTTCGAATCATGGGCGAGCTCCGCCGCACGATAAACCGCCTCGGCGAACATGGTGTTGAAGCCGTGGATGAACAGAAAAACGTTGCGGCTGCCAGGCGGCCGGAGCGCGAGCTGGGCGTTCAGCGCCTGAACGAACGCCTTGTCGCCGTCGAGATATTTTTCGTCGCGCACCACGAAATCGACATTCGGATTGCCGGGCGGCGTGCTCGCCCATTCGATTTGGCCCTGCTTGTGGTTCGGCGGGATCGAGACCGTGATCTCGGCGTAGTCGAGGGCGCTCGCCCTGTCGCCGTTGAAAAGCGTGCCCGGCCGGTCGTCGCGTTCCCGGGTCGTTGCGACAAGCAAGGTATGGTCGACGGCCCCAGGGGGGCTATAGGCCACGGCGCTGAGAAAACCGGTCTCCGGCCGCGAGGCGCAGGCGACCAGGGAGAACGCGACAAACACGAGCGCCAAAACCGGAAACGATCGTTTCAACGATCTGCCGCGCCATGAAGGCGAGACGGCGATCAGCGCCCCGAGATTGTCCACCACTTGCCCCAGCCCACGCCCATCGCCGGTATCTGACGGTTCCGGGCTTGCCCCGGCACATTCGTAAGACAACGAAGTGTTAATTGAAAACGAAAATACGGATTTGCCTCGGTTTCCTTGGTTAATGTTTGGCTCATGCCGGTCTAATGCTTGCGGCGTGGCTAACCGCCGGCGCCCCGCTTTCAGGAAGGCGCAAGATTCGGGTATCACCGCGCCATGGCCGAGAATCATGGTCTCAACCAAGCGCTGGCCCGGCTCGACGCGCTCACCGACTGGGAGCGCCGGCCGCGGAACGCAATGCGCGTCGGCCTCGAGCCGATGCAGGATCTTGCCGCGCGTCTCGGCGACCCACAAAAGTCCTTTCGCGCGATCCATGTCGCGGGGACCAAGGGCAAGGGGTCGGTCTCGGCTTTGATTGAAGCTGCGTTGGCGCATGCTGGCCTTCGCGTCGGCCGCTACGCCTCCCCTCATGTCGAGCGCATCAATGAGCGGGTGAGCGTTCAGGGACACGATGTCGACGAGCCCACGCTCGCGCGAGCGCTCAATCATGCGCTGGACGCCTATGAGGCTGCGCGCAAGGCCGGTACGGCCGCGGCCAACGCGACCTGGTTTGACCTTCTCACCGCCGCCGCCTTTCTCATCTTCCGCGAAGCAGACGTCGAGTGGGCGGTGATCGAAGTGGGCCTGGGCGGACGGCTCGATTCCACCAACATCGTCGACGGCGAGATTGCACTCGTCACCAACATCGCGCTCGAGCACACGGAAATCCTGGGCGCCACGCGCGCGGCCATCGCCGGGGAGAAGGTGGGGATCCTCAAGCCGGGGGCCGTGCTCGTCACGACACTCAGCGCGGGCGACGAAGCCGGCCACGTCCTGCAGACGCGAGCCGAGGGGCTCGGCGCGCGGGTGAAGCGCACGCGCCTCGACGCCTCGACGCCGATCGAACAGGTCAATTTCGCGCTCGCCGCCGCCGTCCTTGGCGAGCTTCGCCGCAAGGGTGTGAGCGCGCGCTCCGGGGAGCCGATCAGCGCGACCCTGCTGGACGGCGCCACGCGCGCCGCTGCGCGCCTCCCCGGGCGCATGGAGCGCTTTGACCTTGCAATCGGGCCGCGACGCTTGCCCGTCGTCCTGGACGGCGCCCATGTGCCGTTCAACATCGGGGCGGTGCTGCGCGATCTCGCCCTTGACGCCGAGCTTTCCGGTCCCTGCGTGGCGATCGTCGCGCTCGCCGCCGACAAGGATGCTGAGGGCTTCGTGGCCGAACTCGCCGGGCGCGCCTCGACCGTTATCTTCACCGATTTGCCTGGATCAAGCCGAGGCCGCCCACCGGCGGAATTGCAGGCGCTTGCGACTTCGCTTGGGCTCACGAGCGAGGTAGAGCCGGACGCGATCGGAGCGCTCAATCGCGGCCTCGAACTGGCGGCCGGAGCCAACGCGTGGCTCCTCGTCACCGGCTCGCTCTATCTCATCGGGGCGCTCAGAGGCGCGGTCGGCGAGGCGGCCGCAATGCCGACGGCCGGCGCCGCCCCCGCGTTCGGCCAGGCGCCCGTCCGCGGCCACGACGGGTCCCCGTGATGGCGCCGGATCCCTCGCTCATGGCGAAGGCGCGGTCGGCGCTGTCGACCGTCTTCGGCTTCTCGGACTTTCGTCCCGGACAGGAGGACGTCCTCGCCGCCACGCTCGCGGGCGAGGACGTGCTCGCGGTCATGCCGACGGGCAGCGGCAAGTCGCTCTGCTTCCAGCTTCCTGCGATCGTCCGCGGCGGCCTCACTTTGGTGGTTTCGCCGCTGATCGCGCTGATGCGCGACCAGGTCGCCCAATTGCGCGAGGCCGGCGTCGAGGCGGCAAGCCTCAATTCCTCTTCCGATCCCGACGAACGCCGAAGGGTCGCGCGCGGCCTCGACGAGCGAACGCTCCGACTTCTCTACGTCGCGCCCGAACGGCTGCTGCGCGACGACACGATCGCCGCCCTGAGGAAGGCTCAGGTCGATCTTCTCGCCATCGACGAGGCGCATTGCGTCTCGCAATGGGGTCACGATTTCCGCCCTGAATATCTGCGTCTGCGCGAGGTCGCGGAAGCGTTTTCTGGCGTCCAGATGATCGCGGTGACCGCGACCGCGGACGAGCCGACGCGGACGGAAATCGCCGAGAAGCTGTTCGTCCGCGCCCCACGGGTTTTCGTGCGCTCGTTCGATCGTCCGAACCTGTTTCTGGCCATGCGGCCGAAGGCTGACGCCACCCGCCAGCTCCTCGACCGGCTCGACGCTCACCGGGGCGAAACTGGCATCGTCTACTGCTCGTCACGGCGCCGGACGGAGGAGCTCGCGGCCGAATTCGTAAGCGCAGGCCGGCGCGCACTTCCTTATCATGCTG
>DATCEJ010000259.1:0-6769 GCA_036510135.1 Roseiarcus sp.
CCCCTTAGAGGCTTCGTGGCGGTCTTCGACGCGGCTTCGCGGCGCCTCAGAACCGGATCTTGGAGACGAGAACGAAGGAGCGAAAAGTTGCGCAAAGGAGCATCTAAGCTCTTGGAACGATTGGCACGCGTAACTTTGGGCGCGGCCGCGCCGGAACAACCAGGCTCGCAAAAAGCATGGGCCCCGGCGCGCTTCGGCGGAACGGGGCCCTGTTTCGCGGTCAGCGAAACTTCTGGGATGTTGCAGATGATAATCGGAGACGGAAGCGCTTGGCCTTCGCGTTTCCAGCGCCGCAAAAGTTCGTCAGCGATGTTCTGAACGCCTTTCCGCTCTGGCATATCGAGCAGTGACGGCGTTTCGACCCTGGTCGCGCCAGGGTCATCCTTGCTTGTCGGGCGGAGTCATGGTTACCCCGTCTTTCTGCCGCCCCTAGGGGATGGAGCGGCGTTTGCGTCGCCTTCGCTTTGCCTGTTCATGACGACGCGATGACATTCTGCCGCAAGGCGACGGCTGTCAAATCACAATTCTCGCCGCGCCAGATTGGGCAAGCGAGAAAACAGCGCTGGTTCGCTCGCGGCTTCGGCCGCCGCAATCGCCGTCATGTTGACGATGCCACGCGCAGTCACCGTGGGCGTCAGCACGTGCGCCGGCTTGGCGGGGCCAATGAGAATTGGCCCGATCGGCAGCGCGTCGGCGATGACGCGAGTCAACTGCAGCGCCGTGCTTCCCGCGTCGAGATTCGGAAAGATCAGCACGTTGGCCTCGCCTTCGAGCCGTGAGTTCGTGATCACGCGCTTGCGCGCGACCAGAGACAGTGCGGTGTCGGCCTGCATTTCACCGTCGACTTCCAGGTCCGGCGCGCGCTCCCGCAACACACGCAGAGCCTCGCGCATCTTCAGCGCCGACGGGGTGTCGGCGGAGCCGAAGTCGGAATGCGAGATCAGCGCGATCTTAGGCTCGAGGCCGAATCGGCGCACATGCACGGCGCAGGCGACCGCGGTCTCGGCGATCTCTTCCGCGCTCGGGTCGTAACGAACATGCGTATCAGCCAGGAAATAGACCCCCGTCGAAGCAACGACCACCGACAGCGCCGAGAAGTCCTTCATCCCCGGCGCAAGCCCGACGATGTCGCGAATATGATCGAGGCGCGATGTGAAGCGGCCTTCGAGCCCGCAGATCAGCGCATCGGCCTCGCCGCGGCGCACCGCAAGCGCGCCAATCACGCTGGGCGAGGTGCGAACGACGGTGCGCGCGACATCCGGCGTCACGCCCTTGCGGCCCGCTGCTTCGAGATAGGTCGCCACATAGTCGCGATAGCGGGGATCATCCTCTGGATTGACGATCTCGAAATCGTCGCCGGCCTTGATCGTCAAGCCGAAGCGCTTGATGCGGTCTTTGATCACGTCCGGCCGGCCGATCAGGATCGGCTTGGCGAGCTTCTCCTCCAACACCACCTGGGTCGCCCGCAGCACGCGTTCGTCTTCGCCTTCCGAATAGATGACGGTCTTCATCGCCGCTCGCGCCTTGGCGAACAACGGCTTCATGATGAAGCCGGAACGGAAGACGAAGCGGTTAAGCTGATCGCCGTAGGCGTCGAAATCGGCGATCGGCCTCCGCGCCACGCCGCTCTCCATCGCCGCGCGTGCAACCGCCGGCGCGATACGCAGCATCAGCCGCGGATCGAACGGACTCGGAATCAGCGAAGTCTTCCCGAACAGAACGGACTGGCCGCCATACGCTTGCGCCGCGACCTCGGAGGGCGTCTCGCGCGCCAGCGCCGCGATCGCCGCGACCGCCGCTTTCTTCATCGCTTCGTTGATTTCGCTCGCAACGACATCGAGAGCGCCGCGAAAGATGTAGGGAAAGCAGAGGACGTTGTTGACCTGGTTCGGATAGTCGGAGCGTCCGGTGCAGATCATCGCGTCCGGCCGCGTCTCCAGCGCAAGCTCGGGCATGATTTCCGGGTTCGGATTGGCGAGCGCCATGACCAGCGGGTCGTTCGCCATCTGCTTGAGCATCTCGGGCTTCAGCACGCCGCCGGCCGAGAGGCCAAGAAAAATGTCTGCGCCGGGAATGGCGTCAGCGAGCGTGCGCGCGCTGGTGTCCCGAGCGTAGACCTCCTTCCAGCGGTCCATCAGCGTATTGCGGCCCTTGTAGACGACCCCCTCGATGTCGCAGACGATGATGTTGTCCCGGCTGGCGCCGAGCGAGACGAGAAGATTGAGCGAAGCGAGCGCCGCTGCGCCCGCGCCAGAGCAGACGATCTTGACCTCGCCAATCTTTTTGCCCGTGAGCTCAAGCGCGTTAACGATGGCCGCGGAAACAATGATCGCCGTCCCATGCTGATCGTCGTGAAAGACGGGAATGCCCATGCGGGCCTTCGCCTTCTCCTCGACCTCGAAACATTCGGGGCCCTTGATGTCCTCGAGATTGATTCCGCCAAAGGTCGGCTCGAGCGCAACGATGACGTCGACCAGCTTGTCGACGTTCAGTTCCGCCACCTCGATGTCGAAGACATCGATGCCGGCGAATTTCTTGAACAGAACCGCCTTGCCTTCCATCACCGGCTTCGACGCCAGAGGACCGATGGCGCCGAGACCCAATACCGCTGTGCCGTTGGTGAGGACCGCGACCAGATTCTGGCGCGCGGTATAGATCGCCGCGCTCTGGGGATCGGCCGCGATCGCCAGGCATGGAAAGGCGACGCCGGGCGAATAGGCGAGCGCGAGGTCGCGCTGGTTGGCGAGCGGTTTGGTGGCGACGATCTCCAGCTTCCCAGGACGCGGCGCACTGTGAAACAGCAGGGCGTCCGCCTTGAGATCGGCTTCGCCTTCCAAGGGCATTAGCGCTTCCGTTGTTTTTGAGGCTCGAACTATTGCCGCATCGCGGCGCCTAGAACAAGTTCGCGTGCAGGGTGTCGCCGCGTCCGTCCTCTATTGCACTTGGTCAGGCGCGCCCGGGTCGGGCTGCGTGGCGGCCTGCTTCTCATCCGGAGGAGGCGACGGTGGGACGTTGGGATCCGCAAGCTGCTGGGTCACAGCCTGCATTACGGTATGCTGCCGCGCGCCGGACGGTTGCTCGCGAAGATAGGCGTCCCACTGCTCCTTCGTGCCGTAGAAGACGTCGCGATCGACGTTGCCGTTGATCCCAGGCGTCTGCCCGTCGGACTGATATTGCCAGAATGCCCAGGCGCGCGATCCGTACTTGATCGCAGGATGGTATTTGGTGGATCGAACCCAGATCGGGTAATCGAAGAAGGCGCCGTCCGACAGAATCGCCTCATAGAAGTCCACTGTCGTGTAGATGATCGGCCGCTTGCCGTAGTGGCGCTCCATTTCCTCCAGCATCACCCTCATATCGGCCGCGGCGCTTTCCTGCGTAAGATGGCGGTGGCAGGTTTTCGACGTCGGCGTGGCCTCGACGTCAAGCACTGGCGGCAGGGCATCGTCCTCAACGGGCGCGTTCTGCTCGAAAAAAGCCATCTCCTCCATTGGCGAGCGACACCAATAGACGAAATGATAGGCCCCGTGCGGGACGCCGGCGGTTTTCGCGCCGGTCCAATTGGCCTGGAAGCGCTCGTCGACGCGATCGCCGCCTTCGGTCGCTTTGATCCAGGCGAACTTCACCCCGCTGCTGGCGACTGCGTTCCAATCGATGTCGCCCTGGAACTTCGAGACGTCGATCCCGTGGACCGGATAGTCATGCGGCCTCGGAAAGCTTGTCTTAACCATGCCTTTAGGAAGGTCGGCGACATCAATGGGACCAACGCCGCCGCCGCAACCCGCGAGAGCGGCCGCGAACGCCAAGGCGGCGAACGAAAGTAGGCGGGGAAGAACAATCTTGCCGTCCGGCATCGTCACCCTGGTCCCAATCGGTCCGAAAACTAAAATCACACCGGACGACCGAATTAGAGCGATCCTCGTAACGCTTCGTTAATGCACATCGTTAACGCGCGCAGGCGGCCCTGATAAAAGGGCCGCCGTGCCCGCTGAAGTTTCCCTCTATGTCTTGCCAACCGGATCTGTCAATGCGAGTTGCGTGACCTCTTAAGCCACGAATCGGAGCGCCGATGTGGTTTTCACGTCGAGAATCGTCGTCTTCGTGTTTTCCGCGCGCGTCCTATATATGACGCTGGTCGAGATTTGCCGGAATATTTGGGGATGACGGGCTTTCCTGGCGATCGTCGAGCAAACAGCGTTCGAGCCCGAAGATTAGGATGAGATTGTGCTTACGAAGAAGGGGAAGTACGGCCTCAAGGCCATGGTCCATCTGGCCGGACTGGAGCCGAATGCTCTGGCTCAGGTCGCGGACATCGCCAAAACCAATTCGATCTCGAAAAAATTCCTGGATCATATTCTGACCGAGCTCAGACACGCGGGCCTTGTCTATTCCAAGAAAGGCAAAGGCGGCGGATACGCTCTCACGCGCCCGGCCCATGAGATCCGGGTCGGCGCCATCGTGCGCGCTCTCGACGGTCCTTTGGCCCCCCTTCCCTGCGCTTCGGTCACGGCATTCCGACCTTGCGACGATTGCGGCGATCTCAAATCCTGCTCGGTCCGCCTGATCATGGTCGAAGCGCGCAACGCGATCGCGAACGTCCTCGATCGTTGCACGCTCGCCGAGATGCGCGCGCGCTCATCCGCGAACGATCGGGAGCTGATGTATCACATATAGCGGCTGAACCCGCGCTTAGATCGGCTCGGGGCCGCGTGAGATGGCGGCGACGCCTGTGCGCGAGACTTCGACCAGCCCGATCGGACGCATGAGTTCGACGAAATCGTCGATCTTGCGCGGGGCGCCGGTCAGTTCGAAGATGAAGCTCTCAGTGGTGGCGTCGATCACCTTGGCTCGGAACGCATCGGCGAGGCGCATCGCCTCGACCCTGTTCTCACCCTTGCCTTTGACCTTGATCATCGCCAGTTCCCGCTCGATCGCGCGCACGGACAAGGTCAGGTCGTTCACCGTATGAACGGGAACCAAACGCTCCAGCTGGTGGCGGATCTGCTCAATGATCTCAGGCGTGCCGGAGGTGACGATGGTGATGCGCGAAAGATGCGTCTCGTGCGTAACCTCGGCGACGGTCAAGCTTTCGATGTTGTAGCCGCGTCCCGAGAACATGCCGACGACGCGGGCGAGCACACCGGGCTCATTGTCGACCAGCACCGAGAGCGTGTGGGTCTCTATATTGGATTTCGCCGTCGATGATGAATAGGGCGACAGCGGCTGGAGGAGGGAGGTCTTGCTCATACGCATCATGTCCTTATTCGCGCCGCCCTCGCGGGCGTCGCATCGTCTCTTCGTTTAGGCCGCCACGGCATTCGGTGCGGCTACGACCCATCGCCGGAAGAGATCGAAGTCGATGTTGCCGCCCGACAGCACCAACCCGACCTTGCGTCCTCTGAGCCGCCATCGCTCTTTCACCGCCGCTGCGAGCGCCGCCGCGCCCGCGCCTTCGGCCAAATTGTGCGTATCGGTCCAATAGGCGCGCACCGCCGCGGCCACTTCGTCATCGCTGACGAGCGCGATCCGCGCCACACCTTTGAGGATGAGCTCGAGCGCCTCCTGATCAGGGACGCGGGTCGCCATGCCGTCGGCGAGCGTGTCAGCGCTGTTGGTGGGCACGACGCGGCCGGCCGCGAACGAAAGCGAGTAAGCCGGCGCTTCCGTCGATTGAACGCCCACGATCTCCGTCTTGAGACCGAGAGCGTCGCGCGCCGCAAGGCAACCGCAAATTCCCGAGCCCTGACCGATCGGAACGTAGAGCACGTCGAGGTCGGATCGTTCGCTCAGAAGTTCGAATGCATAGGTCGAGACTCCGAGCGCGAGATCACGGTGGAACGATGGAACCGCGTGCAGATTGCGTGCGCTCGCGAGGCGCATTGCCTCTTCTCGCGCAGCCTGAAAGTCGCGCCCGAATTCGATCAGTTCGGCGCCGAGCGCACCCATGGCGGCGTTTTTCTCGGTCGAATTGCCTTGCGGCACGAGGATCGTCACTTGAACACCGGCGCGCCGCCCGGCGAAGGCGAGGCTCTGGCCGTGATTGCCGCGCGTCGCCGAAATGATTCCGCGAACGGTCGGCTCGCGCTTGATCAGTGCATCCACGAAGGTGAGGCCACCTCGCACCTTGAAGGCGCCCGTCGGCAGATGGTTTTCGTGCTTGACCACGACCTCGGCGCCCAGCCGCTCATCGAGGAGCGGCCAGTTCAGCGCCGGCGTCGGGCGCAAGGCTTGAAGCACGATCTCGTGCGCCCGACGGATTTCCTGCAAACTGAACATTTTTGAAAGCCCTTACCCCCGGCCCTCTCCCGATCGAGAAGGGAGTCAGACCAGCATCTTGCCCTTCTCGTCGATGACGTTTTCGAGCTCGACGCCCGCGTCGTCCTCCAGCTGCGCCAGGATCATTTCGTTATGCGCCTTGCCCGACGGGATCATCGGGAAGCAATTCTCTTTCTGATCGACGAGGCAGTCGAAGATGACGGGCTTCGGCGTATCGATCATCTCCATGATCGCCGCATCGAGCTTCGCTGGGTCCGCGCAGCGGATGCCATGGCCGCCATAGGCCTCGGCAAGCTTGACGAAGTCCGGCAGCGATTCCGTGTAGCTCTCCGAATAGCGACCGCCATGCAGGAGCTCCTGCCATTGGCGCACCATGCCCATGTACTGATTGTTCAGTATGAAGATCTTGACCGGCAGCCGATACTGAACAGCCGTCGACATCTCCTGCATGTTCATGAGGATCGACGCTTCTCCCGCGATGTCGATAACCAGC
>DATCEJ010000260.1:0-4368 GCA_036510135.1 Roseiarcus sp.
TTCTGGACCGGATGGGTGGCGACATTCAAGCCAGCGGAGCATTGGGGCGACGCGGTTCTTCGCTCGCTTCTGACTTTGAAAGCGCTCGCGCATTGGGAGACCGGCGGGATTGTCGCGGCCGCGACGACATCCTTGCCTGAGCAACTGGGCGGCCCGCGCAACTGGGACTATCGATATTGTTGGCTTCGGGACGCGACCTTCACGCTCTATGCGATGATCGGCGCCGGCGTTCTCGACGAAGCGAAGGCGTGGCACGAGTGGCTGCTGCGCGCTGTCGCCGGATCGCCGGACGACCTGCAGATCGTCTATGGCGTCGCGGGGGAACGACGGCTTGAGGAATATGAACTTCCCTGGCTGCCGGGATACGAGGGCTCGACTCCAGTCCGAATCGGCAATGGCGCCGTCAGACAGCTCCAGCTCGATGTCTATGGCGAAGTGCTGGACGCCTTTTATGTCGCGCGCTGTGCGGGCCTCTCCACCACCGAGGCGACCTGGGCGCTGGAACGCGGGCTCGTTTTGCACCTCGAGAACATCTGGCGAGAACCTGACGAAGGCATCTGGGAAGTGCGAGGCGGCCCGCGCCACTTCACGCATTCGAAGGTGATGGCCTGGGTGGCGTTCGATCGCGCGGTACGTTCGATCGAGGAATTCGGGCTCGATGGCCCCGTCGAGCGATGGCGCGAGGTCCGGTCTGCGATTCATGCGGAGGTGTGCGAGCACGGGTATGATCCCAAGCAAGACGCATTCGTCCAGTCTTTCGGCGACACCACATTGGACGCGAGTTTGCTGCTTCTGCCGATCGTGGGCTTCCTGCCGCCGAACGACCCCCGCGTCCAGGGCACGGTCGCCGCCATCGAACGCACGCTCCTTCGCGACGGATTCGTGCTTCGCTATCACACCCACAGCGCCGTGGATGGCTTGCCGCCCGGCGAAGGCGCCTTCCTTGCCTGCAGCTTCTGGCTCGTCGACAACTATGTGCTTCAAGAGCGATATGACGAGGCGCACGCGCTGTTCGAGCGCTTATTGGCCTTGCGCAACGACGTCGGGTTGCTGGCGGAGGAATATGATCCTCACCAGGACCGCCAGCTGGGCAATTTCCCTCAGGCCTTCTCGCATCTCTCGCTCATCAATTCAGCGCACAGCCTCACGACGGCTGACGGGGCGGCTCGCCTGCGCTCTCAGAAGTCTGGGCCCGTTCAGGCGGAGCAAACGGGGAGCGCGCCGGCGTCGTAGGGCGTCGCCGAAAACCCGCGCGCGGGCCCGCTGTCACACGAAAACTACGTGCACAGGTGATACCTTCGGTCTATTTTACCCAGAACAGCAGGCCGGGGGCGAGCGCAGGAAAAGTCTCATGGACGACCTCAGACATGGCGCCCGGAACAAGCGAGGAGACTGGACGCCGAGCGCCTATTTGGACATCGCTCCCGTCTTCGTGCTGCCGCCTCGGCCTCTCGCTTTCTTGAAATGGCTTCCTGGCTATTTTCTTCCGTGGAACTTGCTGTTTGCCGCGTCCGCCGTCGCCTACGCGCTTTTCGTGCTTCCGGACGTCGACGTCATGAAGACGTTGGCCTGGGGCTGGATCCTCAGGCTCTTCATCGTCAACTGCATCGCGGTGTTCCTGTTCTACAGCGCCTTCGAATACCGGCTCTACATGTCGCGGGCTCAAGGAAACCGCTTCAAGTACCACGCCAAATTCCCCAATGACCAGAGGAACACCGCCTTCCTGTTCCGCAGCCAAAACCTCGAGGGGATCATCCGGGGATTTGGAACAGGCGTGCCGATCTGGACGGCCTATGAGGTCGGGATCCTCTTCGCCTTCGCCAACGGTTACGCGCCCTGGCTCTCAATTGCTCAGCATCCCCTCTATCTCGGTTGCCTCGCGCTGATCGTGCCGATTTTCCACGAGTTCCACTTTTTCTGCATCCACCGGCTGATCCACTGGCCGCCGCTTTACCGCTCAGTGCACAGCGTCCACCACCACTCGGTCAACCCGTCGCCCTGGTCGTCGCTGTCGATGCATCCGGTCGAGCAGCTCCTCTATTTTTCATCGTCCTTGATCCACGTGATCATTCCTTCGAACCCGGTGCTCGCGATCTATCAGTTGCATTACGCGGGGTTCGGCGCGGTCGTCGGCCACATCGGCTTCGACAAGATCGAGATCGGCAAGAAGAGCGCCTTCGACAGCCATGCTTATGGCCACTACCTCCACCATAAACATTTCGAGGTGAACTACGGCGACGGGCTCGTGCCTTTGGACCAGCTATTCGGCACCTGGCACGACGGCTCGCCCGAGGCCGAGGCGCGGATGAACGCGCGATATGAGCAGAAGAAGGCGCGGATGAACGCGGTGAAAGCCGTGGAGTGAGGGCTACGATCGTCATTGCGAGGAGTGAAACGACGAAGCAATCCAGGGGACGTAGGGCGCACTGCGGCTTTCTGGATCGCCGCGTCGCTCCGCTCCTCGCGATGACGACTCCTAAGCCCCCGTTACGCGCCAGATCACATTGCCGACGTCATCGGCGACCAGCAGCGAGCCGTCCGGTCCCAACGCCACTCCCACGGGCCGCCCGAATGAGGACCGCTCGTCCGGCGCGAGAAACCCGCTCAGAATCTCGCGCGAAGACCCGACCGGACGTCCATTCGCGAACGGCACGAAGATGACTTTGTAGCCGCTCAGCGTGCTCCGGTTCCAGGAGCCGTGCTGCCCGATCACCATGCCCTCAGGAAAGCCTGGGAGAACGCCAGCGGGCAGCCAGCAGAGCCCAAGCGAGGCTGTGTGTCCGCCGAGCGCGTAGTCCGGCTGGATTGCGCTTGCGACCAACGCCGCATCTTGAGGCACGCGGTCGTCCACCGTCTTGCTCCAGTAGCAATAGGGCCAGCCGTAGAAGCCGCCGTCGCGAACCGAGGTGAGGTAATCGGGAGGCGTCTCGTCGCCCAGGCCATCGCGCTCGTTGACCACCGTCCACAGCGCGCCGGTGTGAGGCTCCCAGGCAAGACCCACGGGATTGCGCAGGCCGGACGCAAAGATACGGCTCTTGCCGCTCGCCAGATCGAGTTCATGGATTGCCGCTCGGCCCTTTTCGGCCTCCATGCCCTTGTCGCCGATATTGGTCAGCGAGCCGACCCCGATGTAGAGCTTCGTCTTGTCGTGCGACAAGAGCAGGCTGCGGGTCCAGTGGCCGCCGCCGTTGTGCGTGGTGAGCTTGCGGCCCGGCTCGGTGATGCTGTTCGCGCCCGCGGTATAGGGAAAGGCGACGACGCCGTCAGTATTGCCGACGTAAAACGTATCGCCGACCAGCGCCATTCCGAACGGCTGGTTTTGGCGCTCGAGGAACACGTTCGTCGTCTCGGCGACGCCATCGCCGTCGGCGTCCCGCAAGAGCGTGATGCGGTTCGGGCTCTCTCCCATGGCAGCGGCACGCTTCAACGTGCTGAACATGGCGTAATCAAAGAGAGTGGTCGCGGGTTCCGTCGTCAAAAGCGCCTCGGCCGTGAGCACGTCGCCATTCGGCAGCACACAGATCCAGCGGGGATGCTCGAGACCGGTCGCGAAGGCATTGACCTTGAGACCAGGAGCAACTGTCGGCGCCTTGCCCTGAGGCCAGCCTCTCGCCGTCGGCATCTTGAGTGTCGGGAGGTTGCCCTGCGCCTTGGCGGTAGGGATCGCCGGATTAGCGCCGAAAGCCTGCGTCACCTTCCGGCCATCCTGCCCTCGCAAGACGATTGCCGCCGCGCCGATCCCTTCGACCACGCGCGAGAATACATCTATCAAAGCCATCGTTAGTGTTCCTCGGATATAGCGCTGATCTCAGTACAGGTTCGCGACCTTTGCGGAAAGCGGCGCTCCTTTTCGGCCGCTTCCGCGACTTTCAGCGCAGGTTATATCGTTCCCGCAGGTCGCTGACTTCAGCCGGTGTCAACGGTCGTATGTTTTGGCCACGCAGCATGAGGAAAAGCTTGGCCGTCTCCTCGAGCTCCTCGGTCGCATATTGGGCGTTCTCGAGCGACGTGCCGGCGACGACTGGCCCATGATTGGCGAGCAGCACCGCGTGGTGCTCGCCGGCCAATGCGCCAACGGCTTTGGCCAGGCTTTCGTCACCGGGCGGATAGTAAGGCGCTAGCGGAAGTCGGCCTACGCGCATAACAAAATAGGCGGTGAGAGGCGGCAGCGCGTCACGCGGATCGACGTCGGAGAGCAGACTCACGGCGACCGAATGGGTCGAATGGAGATGCACCACCGCGCGGGCGTCCGTGCGTTCCTTGTACATGCAAAAGTGCAGGAAGGCCTCCTTGGTCGGCTTGCCGCCCGAGACCAAGCGGCCCTCGCCGTCGAACTTCGACAAGGCCGCCGGATCGAGCTTACCCAAC
>DATCEJ010000261.1:0-15067 GCA_036510135.1 Roseiarcus sp.
CCCGATCGCGGTCGTCAGGGGGGGCGCCTCAAGCTCACGCCCCAGCCGCTCGGCGGCGGCGAGGCGCCCCGCAATGAGGCCGATCGCGGCGCTTTCGACATAGCCCTCGCAGCCGGTGATCTGGCCGGCGAAGCGCAGGCGCGGGGCGGCCTTCAGGCGCAGACGGGCGTCCAGCAGGCGAGGGGAATTGAGATAGGTGTTGCGGTGCATGCCGCCGAGACGGGCGAATTCAGCGCCTTCCAGCCCTGGAATCATGCGGAAGATGTGGGCCTGCTCGCCGTATTTGAGCTTGGTCTGGAAGCCGACAATGTTGAAGAGCGTGCCAAGCGCATTGTCCTGCCTGAGCTGGACGACGGCGTATGGCTTGACCGTCGGATCATGCGCGTTGGTGAGTCCGACCGGCTTCATTGGCCCATGGCGCAGGGTCTCGCGGCCGCGCTCGGCCATGACTTCGATCGGCAGGCATCCGTCGAAATAAGGCGTGCCCTCGAATTCGCGAAACTCTGTCTTTTCCGCCGCCAGAAGCGCGTCGATGAAGGCCTCGTATTGCTCGCGGCTCATCGGGCAATTGACGTAAGCCTCGGCGTTGCCTCCCGGCCCGACCTTGTCGTAGCGCGACTGCATCCACGCCACGTCCATAGCGATCGAATGACGGTGCACGATCGGCGCGATGGCGTCGAAAAAGGCGAGCGCGCCTTCGCCCGTCAATCGTCCGATCGCCCCGGCCAGCGCCGGGGAGGTGAGAGGCCCGGTGGCCACAACGACACTGTCCCAGTCCTCCGGCGGCAGGCCGGCGATCTCTCCGCGGTCGAGACTTATACGAGGATGACCGAGAAGGGCGGCTTCGACGGCTTGGGAGAAACCGTCGCGGTCGACGGCGAGCGCGCCTCCGGCCGGCACCTGATGCGCATCTGCGCTGTTAAGGATGATAGAGCCGAGAGCGCGCATCTCGCGATGCAGGATCCCGACCGCATTGGTCGAGGAATCGTCGGATCGGAAGGAATTTGAGCAAACGAGCTCGGCGAGGTGGGGAGTTTGGTGCGCCGCCGTCGTCTGGATCGGCCGCATCTCATGCAGAATCACCGGAACGCCGGAATTCGCCGCTTGCCACGCAGCTTCCGAGCCGGCCAGGCCTCCGCCAATGATGTGGATTGGACGCATGGGCGCGCTTGTCACAAAGCAGCCCGGTATCGTCAACGATTTTTGTCGGGATTGTCAAGAGAAGGGTCGCGGCCTCGAGGGCCGACCCTTAGGCCGACGCGCCGGTTTCCCGGCGCGTCTCGGCTTTTCTAAGATCTCGCGATCAGGCCGAAACCTGGCTCGCGACGGAACGGCGCACGATGAATTCGATATCGCCGCGGCGAATGCCGATATCGTCCAACTCGCGATTGGAGAGCTGAGACAACTCACGCACCGCTTCCCGATATCGGCGCCAAGCTGACAGCTTCTCCGAGATTGTCTTAAGGGAGGACATATTTTGCTCCATTTCCGGCAGGCACTGGCCTACCGCGACGCAACATAATAGGCTTTGAGAATAGCAGTAGGCGTTAGATGGGAAGCCCAGCCATGCGTATATAACATTGCTTTGGCCTTGTTTATCGCTGAGATCGGCAGAAAAATGCCTGTTCTAAATCTTGTTTGCCGAAAATATGGCTATTCATGGCAGCAAATAAGCCCGTAAGAAGTATGAACATGCGTTTACATATGTGAAGAAATCATGACTTCGGGAATGATGCGGCGCAAAAAAAGATCCCCATCTGCTTCTGTCCACGCGGGCGATCCCCCCGTTTCGCGCCGAACAATCAAGGAAGTGCTAGAGTTAGAAGGCGCTTGATTTCAGTGACGCAAGCCGCGAGACAACCGACGCCGCGGGTCTTTTCCGGGCGGCCGAGGAGCGTGAAATGGAGAACCTAATAGCCCGCGTCGCGACCGCCGCGGACTTGAGCCCGGACGTCGCCCGCAAGGCCGTCGCCCTGATTGGCGATTTCATCCAGCGCGAGGCGCCCGAGGAGGCCGTCAAGGCACTGTTCAAAAAGGCGCCGGCGTTTCCCTCCATTATCGCCTCCAGCACGCAGACCGGGGGAGAGGGTATGGGCGAAGGCCTGAAGGGCCTGATGGGCGTGTCGAGCGGAGCGATGGGCGGGGGCGGCCTGATGGCGCTGGGCTCGGAATTGTTGAGCCTGGGCCTCGGCATGGAGCAGATCCAGACGGTCGGAAAGGAAGTCTTCGCCTACGCGCGCGAGACTGCGGGCGATCAGGTCGTGGGCGAAATCTCCGCGTCGATTCCTGGGCTTTCCCAATTCATCTAGTGAGAGGCGGCGTTGGGCGCGGTCGCGAACCTTTTTCCCGCCACGACCGAGGCCGATTGGCGCAAGGCCGCTGAAGCCGCGCTCAAGGGCGCGAGCCTCGAAACGCTCGTGTCCGAGACCGCGGATGGCGTTCGCGTCGAACCCGTCTATCCGCCAGCGGAAGGCCCCAGGGCGATCCGACCCGGCGGTCCTTGGCGGATCATCGCGCGACTGGATCATGCCCATGCCGACGAGGCCAATGCCCAGGCGCTCGACGACCTCGCCAATGGAGCGGACGGCCTGCAGGTCGTCTTCTCCGGCGCGCTCGGCGCTTATGGATTTGGTCTCCGGCGATTCGACTCCGCCACGCTCCACAAGGCCTTCGATGGCGTGCGTTTCGATGCTGGCGCGAATTTCGAACTGGATCTTGGGTCCGACGGCCCCGATCAGGCGCTTCGTTTTGCCGCTCTGATCGAGCGCTCGGGCGCGAAGCCCGGGGACTGCGCAGTCTCGTTCGGTCTCGACCCCTTCGCGGCCTTGGGGCGCGGACCGTTTCCAGCCGACTGGAGCGCTCAGGCGAAGCGCTGTGTCGAGACCGCGCTGACTTTGCGGAGCAACGGTTTCCGAGGGCCGTTCCTCGTCGCCGATGCGCGCGCCGTCCATGCGGCTGGCGGGAGCCCAGCGCAAGAGCTTGCCTTTGCGCTCGCGGCTGCAGTGGCCCTGTTGCGTCTGCTTGAACAGGCAGGAGCGCCCCTTGACAAAGCACGCGCGCTCATCGCGTTCCGCTTGGCGGCTGACGCCGACGAATTGGCGACATTGTCGAAATTCCGCGCGTTGCGCATCGCCTGGTCGCGTGTCGAGGAGGCCTGCGGCCTCGAGCCTCGCGCCGCTCGTGTGCAAGCGGAAAGCGCATGGCGCATGATGACGGTGCGCGATCCCACCGTGAATGTGATGCGCGGCGCGGCGGCGGCGTTTTCGGCCGGCCTCGGCGGCGCCGACAGCGTCAGCATTCTGCCGCACACTCTGGCCACCGGACTTCCTGACAGTCTCGCGCGGCGTCTCGCCCGCAACGCCCAGCTCATTCTTTTGCGCGAATCGAACCTCGGATTTGTCGCCGACCCCGCCGCCGGCGCAGGCGCGTTCGAGGCGCTGACCAAGGCGGTTTGCGAAAAAGCCTGGCGCCTCTTTCAGGAGATCGAAGGAGAGGGCGGACTGCCCTCGGCGCTTGCGAATGGCGTGTTTCAGCGACAGGTCGCCGTGAGCGCGGCGTGGCTGGTTCGAAACGCCGCGCGCCTCAAGGCGCCGATCACTGGGGTCAGCGCCCACGCCGACCTTGCAGAGCCGCCGGTCGAAGTTGCGGTTGGCGCGCCTGAGCGCGAGGCGCTTGCGGCGGCCGAAGGCGCGCTGGCGCGAATCCGGCTCGCGGAGCCGTTCGAGCGTTTGCGCGATTGTTCCGACGCTTTGCTTCAGAACACTGGCGCGCGGCCGAAAGCTTATCTCGCCGCGCTGGGGCCTGAGGTCGGGCATCGCCGTCGCGTCCAGTTCATGCGCGAGTGGCTGGAAGTTGGCGGCTTCGAAGCCGTCTACGAGGGCAAGACGACAACGGCCGAAGCGGCGGTCGCCCGGGTACGCGAGAGCGGCGCGCTTCTCATTTGCCTGTGCGGGACCGATAAAGCCTACGCCGCACAGGCGGAAGCCTTTGCGAAGGCGTTCAAGGCGTCAGGCGTGAAAGGCGTCGCGCTCGCCGGCCGGCCTGGCGAATTCGAACGCGCATGGCGCGCCGCAGGCGTCGACGACTTCATTTTCGCCGGTGGAGACGCCGTCGCGGCGCTGGAGAGCCTGTATCGCCGCATCGGGGTCGAGACGACGGCGCCGGAAATTGTGACCTCATGAGTCAAATCCCCGACTTCTTGACGATTCCATTCGCGTTTCCCCGGAAGCCGATCGACTCCGGAGAAGAGCGAATCTGGGCGACGCCCGAAGGCATCGCGGTCAAGTCGTTCTACGGACCGCGCGACCGCAACGGAATTGATCTCTCGAGTGACTGGCCCGGCTTCGCGCCCTTTTTGCGGGGGCCGTATCCGACCATGTACCTCACGCAGCCCTGGACGTTGCGACAATATGCCGGCTTCTCGACCGCCGAGGAGTCGAACGCTTTCTATCGCGCGAATCTCGCCGGAGGCCAGAAGGGCCTCTCCGTCGCCTTCGATCTCGCGACGCATCGCGGCTATGACTCGGACCATCCGCGCGTCGCCGGCGACGTCGGCATGGCGGGCGTCGCCATCGATTCCATCTATGACATGCGCACATTGTTTTCCGGCATCCCGCTCGATTCGATGAGCGTGTCGATGACCATGAACGGCGCCGTGCTGCCGGTGATGGCGCTATTCATTGTCGCCGCCGAGGAGCAAGGCGTGCCCATGGCCGCGCTCTCGGGGACCATTCAGAACGATATTCTGAAAGAGTTCATGGTCCGCAACACCTACATCTACCCGCCGGCGGCCTCGATGCGGATCGTCGCCGACATTTTTGCTTTCACGGCGGCGAATATGCCGAAGTTCAACTCGATTTCGATCTCGGGCTATCACATGCAGGAGGCGGGGGCGACACAGGATCTTGAGCTCGCCTATACGCTCGCCGATGGCCAGGAATATTTGCGCGCCGGCGTCGCCGCCGGAATGAGCATCGACGCGTTTGCTCCGCGGCTGTCGTTCTTCTGGGCAGTGGGCATGAATTTTTTCATGGAAGTCGCCAAGCTCCGAGCCGCGCGCAAGTTGTGGGCCGGCATCGTCGAGGGCTTCGGCCCTAAATCGGACAAGTCGCTTGCGTTGCGCGCGCATTGTCAAACTTCCGGCTGGTCGTTGACCGCTCAAGATCCCTTTAACAATATCGTGCGCACGCAAATCGAAGCGATGGCCGCCACGCAGGGCCATACCCAGTCCCTTCACACCAATGCGCTCGATGAGGCCCTGGCGCTGCCAACGCCCTTCTCGGCCCGGATTGCGCGCAACACCCAGCTATTTCTCATCGAGGAGACGGGAACAACGAAGGTCATCGACGCGTGGGGCGGCTCTTATTACGTGGAGCGCCTCACAGCCGAACTGGCCGCGCGGGCGCAGGGCCACATCGACGAGGTCGAGCGCCTCGGTGGAATGGCGAAGGCGATTGAGAGCGGCCTGCCCAAGCGGCGCATTGAAGAGGCCGCGGCGCGAACTCAGGCGCGTATCGACACCGCTCGCCAGACGGTGATCGGGGTTAACGCTTTTGCGCCGACCATCGAGCGGGACCTTAACGTGCTGAAAGTCGACGCCGCGGCCGTGCGCGCACGTCAAGTTGAGAAGCTTAAGCGCCTGCGCGCCGAGCGCGACGAGGGGGCGGCGCAGGCCGCGCTCACGGCGCTAACCGAAGGCGCGCGAGGCCGCGCCAATCTCTTGCAACTCTCAGTCGAAGCGGCGCGGGCGAAGGCCACGGTGGGCGAGATCTCCCTGGCCCTGGAGAGGGCGTTCGGCCGTCATGTTGCAGAAGCTCGCGCCGTCTCAGGCGTCTATTTGTCGGAGGCTGGGCCGGGCGCGGAGGCGAACGAACGTGTGATCGCAATGACCCGCGCCTTCGCCGAGAACGAAGGCCGGGCCCCTCGTATCCTCGTCGCCAAGATGGGACAGGATGGGCATGATCGTGGACAGAAGATCATCGCTTCGGCGTTCGCGGATCTCGGATTCGACGTCGACATCGGACCGTTGTTCGCAACACCGGAAGAAGTGGCGGCGCGCGCGGCCAAAGGTCAGGTTCACATCGTCGGCGTCTCGTCGCTTGCCGCCGGCCACCTTGCGCTCGTGCCCGCTCTAAAGAGAGAGCTTGGCAAGCTCGGTCTCGACAATACGATGATCGTCGTCGGCGGCGTTATTCCCGCCCAAGACTTCACTGCCCTGCACGAGGCGGGCGCGGACGCGATCTTCCCGCCCGGCACCGTCATCGCCGAGGCCGCGCAGGATCTGCTCGAGCGGCTCAACGAACGACTTGGCTATCGCCAGCGCGCGCCTGTTTGAGGCGATCGCACGAAGCTCAACTCGTCTCAAACTGAGCGCGTTGTCGGCCTGCACACGCTTGTCGCTTCGAATAATATTATGTGTCTTGACCCAAATCGAGACGCTTGCCGCTTTACGTCAACGGCGCCGCATTTGCCGCTGCCACACCGAGGTTATCGCCGATGGAGAGCAGTGGGCCGCCCGATGGACGCTTTTATTGACGAAGTCGTTCGCCGGTCCATCCGTCACGCGCGGCTCGTGTTGAAGCAGGGCTCTTACAATTGGCCTGTGGCGCGCCTCGCGTTGCGGAAGATTCTGGCCGATCTGGAGGCGAAAGCCCCGGATGATCCAAGCCTGCCGAGGCTTCGCGCCTTCATCGTCTCGCAAGATCGGAAATGGTTGGATGAGGAGCCTTGAGCTGCCTCGAGGGCTTTCAAACAGCCGTGAAGAGGCCTGCGCGTTTTGCCGGTCGCTTGACTTGTCCCAAAGAGTGCTGAAGGTTTATGCGTTGGTTACGGGAATAGCTTCGTCACGCTGCCCGATTTCTTTCACTGATGTGACGTTAACCGCGCGGGGGATTGCTTGAGCGCGGGCCACGAGAGCCGGGCGCTGCGTGTCCACAGCGGTACCATGCGTTCTCGCGCTTGCCAGGGAGGGAAGGCTTGATGGCGGCGACCGCGAATGGGCGGAGCGCGCGGGTCAGAAAGTTCACGACGCGCGGCGGAATCGAGCTGCAATTCACCGAGCTCGGTTTCGGCGGAGTGCCGCTCGGCAATCTTTATCGACCGATGATGGAGAGAGAAGCGCGCGTGATGCTGGACGCCGTCTGGGCGGCTGGCTGTCGCTACTTTGACACCGCGCCGCTTTACGGGCTGGGACTTTCTGAGACCCGACTGAACGGTTTCCTGCGACCGAAGCCGCGCGACTCCTATTTGATTTCCACCAAGGTCGGCCGGTTGCTCGATCTGTGTGAGCCGCAGAAACGTTCAGGTCAGGGCATGTTCTTTGAAACACCCTCGCGGCGGGAGCGCTTCGACTATTCCTACGACGGCGTGATGCGCTCGCTCGAATTCTCGCTCGAGCGCCTTGGTCTCGACCACGTGGATATCGTCTACTGCCACGACGTCGATGTCTTCACCCACGGAAGCAGGGAAGCCGCCGACGCACGGATCAAGGAGTTTATGGAAGGAGGCTATCGCGCGTTGGAGCGATTGCGCGCCTCAGGCGCGGTCAAAGCGATTGGAGCCGGGATCAACGAATGGGAGATTGCCGAGAAGTTGGCGCGCGCGGCCGACTTCGACGCGTTCCTTCTCGCGGGCCGCTACACCCTTCTCGAACAGGAGGCATTGACGAGTTTCTTGCCGCTCTGCGAGGAAAGGAAGATCGCCGTGGTGATCGGCGGCCCATTCAATTCCGGCATCCTCGCAACGGGCGTGAAGGCCAACGCTCGCTATAATTATGCGCCGGCGTCGGATGAGGTGAAGGATCGGGTGCGCCGAATCCAGCAGATATGCAAGGGGTTCAAAGTCGCGCTGCCGGAGGCCGCGCTGCGCTTTCCGCTCGGTCATCCCGCGGTCGTGAGCGTCATCGCCGGCGCGCAACGGGCGAGCGAGGTCAAGCGGAATGCCGCAATGATGGGGGCAAAGCTGCCGGTTGGGCTCTGGCGTGCGTTGAAAACAGAGAAGCTCTTGCGCGCGGACGCGCCAACGCCACGTTGAGCGTCCTTAACTCAGGCCGTCGATCTCGCCATCGACGACGCGAATCCTCTCGGCCGCGGGCGTGCGCGGCAATCCCGGCATCGTGCGGATGTCTCCCATCAGCACGACGACAAAGCCCGCCCCCGCGCGGAGACGAACGTCGCGGATCCTCAGGACGTGCCCGCTCGGCGCGCCCATGAGCGAAGGATCGTCCGAGAACGAATATTGGGTCTTGGCGACGCAAATCGGCAGATGGCCCCAGCCTGCGGCCTCGAGCTCGTCAAATTTCGCTCGCACCGACGCCTCCGCCGCGATGTCGGCGGCGCCGTAAATCTCTCGCGCGATTGTCAGCGTCTTGTCCCATAAACTCATCTCGTCGCCGTACAGCGGCCGAAACCTCGCCTCGCCCGCGTCTGCAAGAGCGGCGACGACATGAGCGAGATCTTCCGCGCCGGCTCCGCCTCGGGCCCAGTGATCGCAGGCGACGGTCTTGACGCCGAATTCGCGCGCCACCGCGTTCTCGACAAATGTGAGTTCGGCCTGGGTGTCGCTGTCAAATCGATTGATTGCGACGACGACCGGCATTCCAAACTTTCGCAGATTGGCGAGGTGCCGGGCGAGGTTCGCAAGGCCGGCTTGGAGCGCGGGCAGGTTCTCGACGCCGAGAGCGTCCTTGGCCACTCCGCCGTGCATCTTGAGGGCGCGGACGGTCGCGACAAGCACGGTCGCCGCCGGCTTGAATCCGGCCTTTCGGCACTTGATGTCGAAAAATTTCTCGGCGCCGAGATCCGCGCCGAAACCAGCTTCAGTGACCACGTAATCGGCGAGTTTCAGCGCCGCTCGCGTCGCCATCACCGAATTGCAACCGTGCGCGATGTTGGCGAAGGGGCCTCCGTGCACGAGCGCGGGCGTGGCCTCAAGCGTCTGTACGAGATTGGGCTTGAGCGCCTCTTTGAGGAGCGCTGTCATAGCGCCAGGCGCGTTGAGATCTGAGGCGCTGATCGCTCGCCTGTCTCTCGCCCAGCCGACCACCATACGGCCTAGCTGCTCCTCGAGCTCCTCAAGGCTGGTTGCGAGGCAGAAAGCCGCCATGACTTCCGAGGCGACAGTGATGTCGAACCCGTCCTCGCGCGGAAAGCCGTTGCCGGCGCCAAGTCCGATGATTGTTTCGCGAAGCGCGCGGTCGTTCACGTCGAGCACGCGGCGCCAGGCGATGCGCCGTTGATCGAGACGGAGCGCGTTGCCCCAGTACATGTGGTTGTCGATCATCGCCGCGAGCAGGTTGTGCGCCGATGTGATGGCGTGAAAATCGCCGGTGAAATGGAAGTTGATTTCGTCCATCGGAACAACCTGGGCGTGACCGCCGCCGGTCGCGCCTCCCTTCATGCCGAAGCTCGGGCCCAGCGAGGGTTCGCGCAGACAGATCATCGTCTTCTTGCCGATGCGATTGAGCGCGTCGCCCAGACCGACGGCGGTTGTCGTCTTGCCCTCGCCCGCCGGTGTCGGGCTGATCGCCGTGACAAGAATGAGCTTCCCGTCCGGGCGGTTCGAGAGGCTGTTTAGAAAGTCATATTCGAGCTTGGCGATGAAGCGGCCGAACGGACGCAAGGCGGCTTCGGGCGCGCCGATCTTCGCGGCGATCTCCGCGATCGGCTTCAAGCGCGCGGCGCGCGCGATTTCGATGTCAGACGCCATGAACCAATGCCTTCCTATCGACCCGCCGCCTGGCCGCCACAAACGTCAGGCAACGAATCGTCTGCCCCGCTGGTTTTGGCAAGCGCGAATCGTGTCGATGAACGGGGCGCGCGTATGAGCCAGGCCATGTCATCGTCGCCGCGCGGCGCCATAGCCAGCCGGGCGGGGGGAACGCCATGATCAAGTCGCGGCTTGCCGTCCCCACGGTTTTGAGCATCATCGCCTATCTGGGGCTGGCTATTGTTGGCGCGGGCGGTCCAGGTCGGTTCTTTTCCTACCCGCCGCTGATCGCGGTCAGCGTTGTCACGATCGCGCTCGGGGTCGCGTCGCTGTTCAGCGAGGGGCATCTCGGCTCCGGCGTCAGGGAGGATCGGTCCAATCGTTGGGTGGTCGCCGCGCTCGGCGTCCTCGGAATCATCGACGCTTATCTCCCGGCCTATACGGATCGGATCGATTTCCTGACGTTCGGCGGCGAAGTGCGCTGGCTCGGCGTTCTCCTCTATATGGCCGGCGGCATTCTTCGTCTCGCGCCGGTCTTTATACTCGGGCGGCGGTTCAGCGGCCTGGTCGCCATCCAGCCCGAACACCGATTGGCGACCAGCGGACTCTACGCGATCATTCGCCACCCGAGCTACCTGGGTCTCTTTATTCTCGTGCTCGGCTGGGGGCTGGCGTTCCGTTCCGGCGTCGGAATCATCATCGCCGTGCTGATGCTTATGGTCGTGCTCGCCCGCATCCAGGCTGAAGAGCGGCTGCTGAGCGACAGCTTTGGCGCCGAATACGACGCCTATCGGGCGCGTACCTGGCGTCTCATCCCCTACATCTACTGAGCCGCCCGAGGGCGCGTATTTGCCTCGGCGCGAGGCCTTCCATAAACGTGCCCCCGCCTCCTGCCGCCCCGATGGACGAATTTCCATGATCCGCTCTGCCTTGATGACCGTGATGACCAGCGCCGCGATCAAGGCCGGTCGGGGCCTTAAGCGCGACTTCGGCGAGGTCAGCGAACTGCAAGTGTCGATGAAGGGACCCGGCGATTTTGTCAGTCTCGCCGACAAGCGCGCGGAAAAAACCCTTTATCAGGAGCTCGCCAAGGCGCGTCCGGGCTACGGCTTCGTCATGGAGGAGAGCGGGCGCGTCGAGGGAACCGATCAGAGCCACACCTGGCACATCGATCCCTTGGACGCGACGACCAACTTCCTGCACGCGATCCCGTTGTTTGCGATCTCGGTCGCGCTGGAGCGCGAAGGGCAGGTCGTCGCTGGCGTCATCTACAATCCAGCCGACGACGACATGTACGTAACGGAGAAGGGTCAGGGCGCGTTTGGCGGCAATCGCCGGCTACGTGTGGCCGGGCGCAGCGACCTGTCGCAGGCGATCTTCGGCTGCGGCATTCCCCACCTTGGCAAGGTGGCGCAGCATCCTCAGTTCAAAGCGGAACTCGCCGCTGTGATGACGCGTGTCGTCAACGTGCGGCGGATGGGTTGCGCCGCGCTCGATCTGGCCTATGTCGCCGCCGGCCGGTTCGATGCTTTTTGGGAGCGAGGTCTCCATTCCTGGGACATCGCTGCCGGCTCGCTCCTTATCCGCGAAGCTGGCGGGTACGTAACCGGGGCCGACGGCGAGGCCAATTTCCTCGAAACCGGCTCGATCTGCTGCGGCAACGAGATCATGCATCGCGAGCTGCTTGGGCTCTTGCGCGGGGTTGCTTAAATCCCTTTTCTTTGCGGTCGGCTGGAATTTCGCGTGGGGCAATCGCGCCTCGCCCTTCGCGATAGCGCGCTTCCGCCTTACCAATTCGGCTCGCATCGGAGCGCTGCTAAAGATAACGCTGCCGCTCGAATGAGGGCAAGGAAACGCAAGGAAGGCGAGACGCAGTGGCTTATCCAGGAATTGCGGGAAAACTGGCCATCGTGACGAGGGCGGCGGGGGAATCGGAAAAGTGGACCGCCATCCATGATGATGTTGATCTTGTCTTCCGCGTGAGCGGGCGTGAGACCCGCACTGGCCGCGAGCGTGCTCAAAAAAGCCAAGGCCGTGGCCGACTTCGATAATTTTGCGAGCTTCATTTTTATCCTCTCTGTTCCGCTTCCAACCCATTGCCGCGAAAAACACTATTGTCGTGAATCGTCTATCGCGGCCGCCAGCGCCAAGAAGTCGTCACCTGGAAAGGCTTCATCGCAATTCGCGACGAGGGTGTAGCGGGGACGCTCTCGATCGTCTTACGACGCCAAGTCTCGGATCACGTAGTCTGGCAACGCCTCGCGCCGACCGATTTCCGCGGCGAGCTCTTTGTCAGTGAGGTTGGCGAGAATGCCTGTCCTCACGAGCGCGGCAAATGCGCCGAACCGATTGGCGCCGGCAATGTCGTGTTCGACGCTATCGCCAACGCAGAGAACGTCGCGGGGGTCCTGAACCTGCGATAGCTCCGCAGCCGCCCGATAAATCTCGGGGAACGGCTTGCCGACCCATGTCACGACACCGCCGAGTTCCTCGTAAATCTCGGCAATGCGTCCAGCGCCGGGTGCGTTGCCCGACGCGGTCAGCATAAGCTTGTCCGGGTTGACGCACAGGCAAGGCGTTCCGCGCCGAGCCGCCGGCGCGAGCGCTGCGCGGTAATCGTCAAGCGAGACCTTGTCGGCTTGGCTGCCGGCGACGATGACGAGGTTGGCCTCGTCGCTATGAGTGGTCGGGACGACGCCGAGCACCGACGAGAATTCGTCATCTCCGCAGGTCGAAATGACGAAGCAGCGAGCTCCGGGCGCAAGCAGCGCTGGAAAGCGCCCGCGCTTCAACAGAGTCCTCCCCACATCGCCCGAAGTCACGAGGAGGTCGTAAAGCTCCCGCTCGAAACCTAGAGTCGCCATGCGCTCCGCGTTGGCGGCGCCCGAGCGGCCGGAGTTGGAGAGAACGACGATTTTGACGCCGCGCGACTTCAGCGCCGCCAGAGCGTCCCTCGCGCCGGGATAAGGGTTTCGTCCGTCGTGCAGCACGCCGTATTGGTCGAAGAACACCGCCTTGAAAGAGGACGCGATCGCGACAAAACGAGACAAAGCGCTCAACTCGAATTGCCCAGGCTCTGCAGCGCGAGGCGAGCCACGCCTGCGCATGCCTCCTGCGACTGTGCTTGCTTGAATGGCGCCGCCAGCTTGCGCTCCCGAATCTTTGTCCAGGCAGGATTTGCAGCTCCGCCACCGACGGTGCGGACAGAACGCAGCGGCGGCGCGCCGAGCTCTGCGAGTTTGCGATAGGCCAGCGCCTCGACTTCAGCGACACCTTCAAGAATCGCCTGAAAGAACGTCGTGTCGTCTTTGGGCCTGGGCTCGAGCCGCGGCGGAAGTTTTGGATCGTTGATCGGGAAACGTTCGCCCGGCTTCAGAAGCGGATAATAGTTCAGGCCAGTCGGGTTTTCCGGCTTCACGCCCGCCGACAGGGTGGCGAGACGATCGCGCGGGAAGAACTGCTCGATAACCTTCCCGCCGGTATTGGAGGCACCCCCCGCGAGCCACGTCGAGCCAATCCGATGGCTGTAAATGCCGAACTCCGGAGCGAAGATCGGGTGATCGCACAGAAGCTTGACGACCAGCGTCGATCCGAGCGCGGTCACTCCGTCGCCGGCCTCCGAGGCGCCGGTCGCAAGAAACGAGGCGCAGCCATCCGTCGTTCCGGCGTGCATGATCGCTGATTCCGGTATGCCGAGACCCATGGCGTCCGCGTTGACCTGGCCAATGGCGGCGCCGGGCTCCAGAACGAGAGGCAATTTTCCAAGGTCCGCGCCGGTTCGTTCGATCCAGTCTGGCCATCGGGCGGCAACTGGGTCGTAGCCTGTCTTCAGTGCGTTGTTCCAGTCGCTGCGGTCGAACCTGCCGCTCAGCTTGCCGCTGATCCAGTCGGCCTGGTGCAGCAGATGGCGAACGCCTGGCCGGCCCTGCATCATCAAAACTCGCGCCAAGGCGGACGTGGCTCCGCGAGCTGCGCTTTCGGCGGGCGCATATTCCGCGATCGCTCGGATTATGGCTTCGTCGTCGCAGGCCTCGTCGTACATGCGCGCCGGTCCGACCGGCTCTCCGAAGCGGTCTGCGGCCAGCATCGTGCCGGAAGTCCCGTCCACGGCGAGCGCGCGCACTTGGGCGAGGTCGCACGACGAACGCAATTCGGAGACGACTTCGCGAACGCAGTTCCACCATGTTGCGGGAGCAGTGGCGTCGCCGAACGCTGTCATCGCAACGGCCGCCGAGCCGACGGTCGCGCCGTCATCCGCGAGCGCCGCCGCACGCACGCCCGAGGTGCCGACATCAATTCCGATCACGCGCGCGGCCATCGAGCCCATAGGCTTATCTTCCGACGGACTGGCGATAGCTTTCCGCTTCCCAGTTCATGAGCTCCTGTTCCTCAGCGCTGGTCAGCACGCGTAGCGGCGTTTCCTCGGGAATGCGGGCTGCAACATCCGCAAGGCATCGCGCCATCGCGTGGGCATTGTTCGACGCTGAATGATGGAGAACCACGCCGAGACCGGGCAGCGCCATCATCAAAGGAGGCCGGCGACCTTCCGGCGGCGCACGAAGGCGGCCGCCGTCGACTGGCGCCTCCACAAGGCCAGGCCCCAGGAACACCACGTGGTCAGGGTAGAGTGAGCCGAGCCGCGCGATCGCGAGGCTTTTCGGGTCGAGCGCGACAGCGTGCGCGGCTAGATCCTGCGGCAGGCGATAGTGCGAGCCTTCGACGATCGAAGCAAGCTTTTCAGTATCGGCTTGTGGCGCTGCGCGCGCCGGCGCGGACAAAGATTCGCAGACGCGCGCAATGCGATCGGCGACTTCCGCAACCGTTTCTCCGGCAACGACCAGGCCGTGGTTGGCGAGGACGAGAACGTTCGAGTCCGCCGTCAGCCGTTCTGCAATCGCATGGGCGAGCGGCAGGCCTGGCTTGCGATACGGAATGAACGCAAGCGCGACATCCGCATGCGGCCTCAGGCGTTCGCGCACAAGCGCGTCGCCATCGTGTCGAACGGCGAGCGCAATCGTGTTCACGCAATGAATATGGACGACGACCGGAGAGGGCATGATCGCGTGCACGCTGGTCTCGATCGAAGGCCGCAGGCCGCTGGCGTTCAGCTGCGCATCCACAAAGTCGATCGCCGCCGCGGCTCGCGGATCTCCATCCGCGATCGCTTTGCGCAGAGGGTCCAGTCGAACAGGCGTCATGATATCCTGCGCAAGCGCGTCGGAGAGCCACGTCCCCGACGCCTTGATCCACATGACGCCGTCTCGTTTGATCGACGTGTTGCCGCCGGCGCCCTGCGTCCGCAAGGGATCGGCCCCGAGCGCGGCCGACAGCGCCCGCAGTGCGTGAAACTCACCGTCATCGA
>DATCEJ010000262.1:0-16184 GCA_036510135.1 Roseiarcus sp.
TTCGATTGGCTCGAAAACATCCAGCCGTGGTGCATTTCTCGCCAGCTCTGGTGGGGACACCAGATCCCGGCGTGGTACACCCCTTGGGGTGCGGTCTTTGTCGAAGAGACCGAGGACGCGGCCTTCGCCGCGGCGCTCGCCGATGGCGTTGAACACGGCGCTTTGGCGCAAGCCGAGGCGGACGCCCTCGCAGGCGATCCCGCGCGCCTGGCCGAAATGTTCAAGCGCGACGAGGACGTGCTCGACACTTGGTTCTCTTCGGCGCTGTGGCCCTTTTCGACCCTTGGCTGGCCAGAAGAGACGCCGGAGCTCAAGCGCTTCTACCCGACCGACGCGCTCGTCACCGGCTTCGACATCATCTTCTTCTGGGTTGCGCGGATGATGATCATGGGGCTCCACTTCATGGAGGAGGTCCCGTTCCACGACGTCTACATCCACGCCCTCGTGCGCGACGAGAAGGGCGCGAAGATGTCGAAGTCGAAGGGCAACGTCATCGACCCGCTCGACCTCATCAACCGTTTCGGCGCCGACGCGCTGCGCTTCACGCTGGCCGCGATGGCGGCGCAGGGCAGGGACATCAAGCTCAGCGAATCCCGGATCGAAGGCTATCGCAACTTCGCAACCAAGCTTTGGAACGCCTCGCGCTTCGCCGAGATGAACGGCTGCCTTCGCGTCGAAGGCTTCGATCCGTCAACCGTGCGCGAACCGCTCAATCGTTGGATTCTTGGCGAGGCGGCCTCGGCGGCGGCGGAGACGGCAGGAGCGATTGAAGCCTATCGTTTCAACGACGCCGCCAACGCGGCTTACCGGTTCGTCTGGAGCGTCTTCTGCGACTGGCATCTCGAACTGGCCAAGCCGGTCCTGCAAGGCTCCCCCGAGCCGGCGGCCAAGGCCGAGACGCAGGCGACGATCGCCCACGTGCTCGACATGATCACCGCCATGCTGCATCCCTTCATGCCGTTCCTGACCGAGGAGCTTTGGGCGATCACCGGGGGAGCCGGCCCCAAACGTGTGGGTCCCTTGGCGCTTGGGCCATGGCCCAAGCAGGGCTTCGAAGTCGACGAGGCGGTCGAAGCGGAAATCGGCTGGGTGGTCGATCTGATCGCCGAGGTGCGTTCGGTGAGGTCGGAAATGGGTGTGGCGCCGTCGATCCAGACGCCACTCCTTCTCATCGCGCCGAGCGATCGGGCGGCTGGAAGCGCGCGAGCCTGGAGCGACAGCATCGGGCGTCTTGCCCGCGTCGCATCGATTGAAACCGTCGGCGCGCCGCCGGCTGGCGCGCTGCTTCTGGTTGTGCGCGGAGAGACGGTGGCGCTCCCGTTTGCCGGAGTGGTCGACCTCCAGGCGGAGAAGGCGCGTCTCGATCGGGAGATCGCGAAGGAGAAGCTCGAAATCGCGAAGGTCGTGTCAAAGCTCGGCAACGATGACTTTGTCACCCGGGCGCCTGAGGACGTCATCGCCGAACATCAGGGCAGACTGGAGACGTTTCAGGCGCGACTTGTTAAGCTTACCGGCGCGCGAGAGCGTCTGGAGCGGTTTTGACGCGGGGACTGAAGGGTCAAATTGTTGCTTTTGCGCAACATCTCCAATGCAACTCTCGCGAGTCGAGATTCCGGCTGGAAGGCGCCGCGATTGCGCCATAAACCGCCCGCACGTTGAAATCGATTGATGATGAAAATCGTCTATGTCGCGCGCCCCGTCAAAGGACGGCGACGCGGTCGAATGGCAACTCGGGATCAATATGCGGGCGGTTGCGTGTGCGAAAGTAGCGGTCGAGAGGGCGTTGTTGCGCCGTCGCTTCGCTTTCGCAATTGTCGGATCTATGACACTGGGGTTGGCGCCCGCCTTCGGTTTCGATGGATCAACGTCCGACCCGTCCGAGAAGATCCCGAAAAACTTCACTGATCCTAATCAGGCGCTGCGCGCCGGTGTCGCCGACTTGAAGGCTGGCGACGCCGATGCGGCGGCGGCGGCGCTCACCTACGCGGCTGATAGCGGGCAGGATCTCGCGCGGTGGAAACTCGGTGAGATGTATGCGGACGGCCAGGGCGTCCCGCGGGATGACCTGAAGGCGTACCACTACTTTAACCAGCTGGTCGAAGGCTATGACGAAGATCAGCCGGATCGACGAAATTTGAGCGCGATCTCGAATGCCTTCGTTGCGGTCGGCGTCTATTGCCTGAACGGTATACCCAACAGCGAAGTGCGGCCGGACCCTCGACGCGCGCACGAATTGTTTCAATACGCGGCTACAATCTTTGGCGATCCGAACGCGCAATATAATCTCGCTCACATGTACACGGTCGGCGCCGGGGGCCTTGCCAAGGACAATGTCGCCGCGGTTCGCTGGCTGGCGGTGGCGGCCCAGAAGGGTCATGCGCCGTCCCAGGCTTTGCTCGGACATATGCTGTTTATGGGTGATGGCGTGCCCCATCAGCGTGCGCGCGGACTGATGTGGCTCGAGTTTGCCAAGGATGCCGCGCCGGGGCCGAGCGACGCATGGATCCGCGACCTCTACCAACGCGATTTAGCCTCGGCGAGCGACAGCGATCGGCAAGCGGCTGCGGCTCTTCACGACGCGCGCCCTAAGCAGGCTTTCCCCTCGGCGCCGGTCAGAGACGTTGTGAAGTTCATCCTCAAGCCGCTCGGCCAATATAGCCCGCTGGCCGGATCACCGCAGTGAACGGCGCCCGTCACTGAACCCAAGCTTAAGCTGGAAAGCGAAGCAAGGCGGTATTGCGCGCCTTGCCGGGCGGCGAGCGCAAGATGGCGGGTGTTGGCGCAGCCCTCAAGCGAAATCGGTCGCAGCCGAGCTTAGCGCTGTCCAATCGAAGCTCCGTCGTCATAGAGTGCGCCGGGCAAGCAGGGGCTAACGAGTGCCGCAAAGCGAAATCGACGCCATTCGCGCGCTCTTAGGCGCCAAACCGCGGCCGGTCGGCTGGGAAGAGCGGCGACGGCGGATCGAGGAGGTCGGTGGGGTCTGGCCGGTCGCGGACGACGTCAAGCTCGAGCCGGTTGATCTCGATGGCGTCAAGAGCGAATGGTCGATCGTCCCCGGCGCCGACGCCTCCCGCCTGCTGATCTATTTCCATGGCGGAGGCTATTGCTCCGGTTCGATTGTGAGCCACCGCCGGTTAGTGACCGAGGCCGGACGGGCAGGGGGCTTCCGCACCCTGGCCCCCGCGTACCGCCTGGCGCCCGAGCATTCCTTTCCGGCCGCGCGCGACGACGCGCTCACTGTCTGGCGGCGTCTCCGTCGCGACGGCTACCCAGCCGACCAGATAGCGGTCGGCGGCGACAGCGCGGGGGCGAATCTGACGCTCGCTCTGGTCGGGGAACTCAAGCGCGCGGGCGAGGACCTGCCGGGGTGTCTCTGGCTCTTGTCGCCGTGGGTCGATCTCGCCATGTCGGGAGCGACGCTTACGAGCAAAAGCGCGGTCGATCCGCTCATTCAGAAAGGATACCTGGAGGAGCTGGCCAAGGCTTTCGCGCCGGCTGACATGGACCGGAAGGACCCGGGCCTCTCGCCGCTCTACGCGGATCTCAAGGGGCTCCCGCCGACCCTCATTCAAATCGGTTCGGCCGAGACGTTGCTCGACGACGCTGTCCGTTTCGCCGCCGCAGCGGGCGCGGCCGACGTCTCCACGACCCTCGAAATCTGGCCGCACATGATCCACGCCTGGCCGCTCTGGAACGCCGAGCTTGAACCTGGTCGCCGCGCGCTCGCGAAGGCCGGCGCATTCCTGCGCCGGAACCTCTGAGCGCCCCGCGTCTGACTGCTGCGCTTGCCAAAGGCGCGCAATGCGGGCACGCAAATCCTGGGGACCGGACCGCATCCGGATATCGCGGCGGATGATGTGACCACCGAACTGAACGTCGACCAGAACACGCCATCGAGCGCCGAGCCACGCTCTGGCCTGCTTCACAATTCCGCGTTCATGGTCATCCTCATCGCGACGTCGCTTTCGAGCGTCGGATTGGCGATGTTCGACACGGGTTCGGCCTGGATGATGACCAGCCTCAACCCGAGTCCGAGGCTGGTCTCGGCCGTCCAGGTCGCGACCACCCTGCCTCTCTTTCTCCTGACCTTGCCGGCCGGCGCGCTGACCGACGTTGTGGACCCGCGCCGGCTCCTTATCGTTACACAAACGCTCGCGGTGATGATTTCGGTCGTGTTCGCGGCGGCGGTTTCGGTTGGGGTGGCAGGCCCTGCCTCGCTGCTCACGACTTCGTTCCTGATGGGCATGTGCGGCGCGCTCGCGGCGCCGGCATGGCTCCTCATAACCACGCTCCTCGTGCGAACGGCGGAACTCGACAGCGCGATAGCGATCGATACCGCGGGCTACAATGTCGCGCGGGCGATCGGTCCGGCGATCGCCGGATACGCGATCGCAAGGCTCAGCATCGCCGTTCCATTCTGGGGCTGCTGCGTCGGCAACCTCGCGCTGCTTACGGCCTTGATCTGGTGGCGGGCGCCGCGAAGGCCGAAAGAAACTCTGCCGGCCGAACGCCTGGTCAGCGCAATGACGACCGGCGTGCGGTATGTTCGCTACAGCCGCGAAATGGACGCGACGCTCATTCGGGCCATCGCCTTCTTTCCCTTCGCCAGCGCCTTTCTCGCCTTGCTGCCGCTGGTCGCCCGAAGCGAGACGGGCAACGGAGCCGAGGTCTATGGGCAGCTGATGGCCGCGGTCGGCGTCGGCTCGATCCTCGCCACATTCACGCTCAACTGGCTAAAGAGGCGGCTCGGCGCGAACGGGCAGGCCGCTCTTGGCGCGCTCGGAACCGTGGTCGCGCTGTTCCTCCTTGCCACTGCGCGTGAGCCCGTGCTGACGCTTATCGCGAGCTTCATTTACGGCGCTGCGTCGATTGTCGCGCTGACGACTTTTTTCGTCTCGGCTCAGGTCGCCTTGCCGGAATGGGTGCGCGGCCGCGGCCTGGCGATTTTCCTCACCGTCTACTTCGGCGCGCTGACGCTTGGGAGCGCCGTGTGGGGCGAGGTCGCGACGGTCAAAGGCGTGCCCTTCGCCCTCGACTGCGCGGGTGTCGGCACATTGATCGGTCTCGCGCTCACATGGGCGTGGAAGCTGCAAACGAGCGAAGCGCAGGATCTGACCCCGTCGATGCGCTGGCGCGCGCCTTCTTTCGCCAATCGGGTCACGGACGATGGGGGACCGATTTTGGGGATCATCGAATATCTGATCGACCCGTCGGAGAGCACCGCTTTCCTCGCCGTGATGCAGGATGTCAGCCTCGAGCGGAAGCGGGATGGCGCCTACGCGTGGCACATGTTCGAGGACCCGAACCAAGAGGGCAAGATGATCGAGACCTTCCTCATCCATTCCCTGCTCGAACTCAGATACCGCGAGGCGCGCGTCACCAAGGCGGACCAGATGATCGAGGATCGGGCGGCGCAGTTTTTGAAAGCGCCGGCCGAGAGCCGCTACCTCGTTGCGCCCCAGCGCCGACGACGGTTGCACTGGTGGCGGCGGCCGAGGATCGGGACCGGCGCGGCGATGCATCCACGGTCTAGCTGAGGAACGCGCGGACGAATTCTGTTTGCGGCCGGTCGACGACCTCTTTTGGCGCGCCGATCTGCTCGATGCGTCCGGCGTTCATGATTGCGACGCGGTCGGCGATCTCCATCGCCTCGACCTGATCGTGCGTGACGAAGATCGTCGTAAGCCTGGTGCGCTGGTGAATTTCGCGCAGCCAAAGGCGCAGGTCCTTGCGGACCCTGGCGTCGAGCGCGCCGAACGGCTCGTCGAGCAGCAGCACGCGCGGCTCGATGGCGAGCGCGCGGGCGAAGGCCACGCGCTGCTTCTGTCCGCCGGAGAGCTGGGAGGGATAGCGCCCTCCGAGATCGCTGAGCCGCACGACCTCAAGCAGTTCGTTGACCCGCGTCGCGATCTCGCGCCGCGCCGGCCGCGCGCGCCGCGGCCGCACGTTGAGGCCATACGCGACATTGTCGAACACGGTCATGTGCCGGAACAAAGCGTAATGCTGGAAAACGAAGCCGATGCGCCGCTCCTGGATCGAGAGCGGCGCGGCGTCCTCGCCATCGAAGGCGAGCGAGCCCGCGCCCATGGGCTCGAGCCCGGCGATGAGGCGCAGAAGCGTGGTCTTGCCCGAGCCGGAGGGCCCGAGCAGCGCCAGAAGCTCGCCTGGCGCCACCGCCAGATCGACGGAATCGAGAGCGCGATGGGCGCCGAAGCTCTTCGAGACGCCGCGCATCTCGATGCCCCGCAGCGCGTAGGCGCGACCGGCGAGCGGCGCTGCGGCTTCAGCCCCGCTGCTCGCTGAGCGCGGCGCGGACGCGCCATTCGAGAGCGGATTTGAGGCCAAGCGTGACCAGGGCCAGAAGGGCGAGGAGGGACGCCAGAGCGAAGGCAGCCCCGATGTTGTACTCATTGTAGAGGATCTCCACCTGAAGAGGGATCGTGTTGGTGAGGCCCCGGATGTGGCCGGATACGACCGAGACGGCGCCGAATTCGCCCATCGCCCGGGCGTTGCAGAGAAGGACGCCGGCCAAGAGCGCCCAGCGGATGTTGGGCAGCGTCACGGTGCGGAAGGCGGCCCATCCGCTTGCGCCCAGAGACAACGCGGCTTCCTCGTCGGCGTTCCCGAGCTGCTGCATGACCGGGATAAGCTCGCGCGCCACGAATGGAGAGGTCACGAACATCGTCGCCAGCGCCATGCCCGGAATGGCGAAAATGATCTGGATGTGACGCGCGGCGAGCCAGGGTCCGAGCAGGCCCTGAGCGCCGAACACCAGCACGAAGACAAGCCCGCTCACCACCGGCGACACAGAGAAGGGCAGGTCGATCAGGGTGATGAGCGCGCTTTTGCCGGGGAACTTGAACTTGGCGATCGCCCAGGCCGCGCACATCCCGAACGCGGCGTTGATCGGAACGGCGATCGCGGCGATGGTCAGCGTGAGCAGGATCGCCGAGCGGGCCGCAGGATCTGCGATGGCGGCGAGATAGGCGCCGAGCCCTTCGCGGAAAACCTCCGTCGCGACGACCGCGAGCGGCGCGACGAGGAACAGCCCGAGAAAGGCGAGCGTCAAGGCGATCAGCGCGAAGCGAAGAGCGCCGGGATCGCGAGTCGCGATGGCGCGGCCTTTTTGCAGCGGCGCGTCAGACATCGCCGAGCCGCGTGCGCGCGTAGGCCTGCAACCGGTTGATCGCGAGCAGCATCACGAATGAGATCGTGAGCATGATCGCAGCGATCGCGGTCGCGCCGGCGTAGTCGAATTCTTCGAGCTTCTCGACAATGAGGAGGGGCGCGATCTCGGTGACGCCGATCAGATTGCCGGCGATGAAGATCACCGAGCCATATTCGCCAACGCCGCGAGCGAAAGCGAGCGCCATGCCGGTGAGAACCGCCGGGATCAGCGGCGGGGCGATCACCCGCCTGAGCGTCGCGAGGCGGCTTGCGCCGAGCGTCATTGAGGCTTCCTCGAGCTCGGTCTCGAGTTCCGCGATCACCGGCTGGAGCGTCCGCACGACAAAGGGGAAGCCGACGAAGATCATCGCGACAAGGATGCCGAGCCGGGTAAAGGCGACCTTGACGCCGAGCGCCGCAAGGGGCGCGCCGAACCATCCGTTCGGGGCGTAAACCGTCGAAAGCGCGATGGCGGCGACGGCGGTGGGCAGGGCGAAGGGCAGGTCGATCGCCGCGTCGAACAGGCGCCGGGCGGGAAAGCGATAGCGCGCCAGGGCCCAGGCGATCGGCGCGCCGACGAGCGCGGAGAGGAAAGCGGCCAGGAGCGAGACGCCGAACGAGACTCTGAGCGCCGCGGCGACGCGCGGCTGCATGGCGATGCCGGCGATTCCCATGAGCCCAAGGCTCGAGGCGCGAATCAGCAGGGCCGCGAGCGGAACGACGACGATCAGCAAAAGATAGAGCGCGGTGACGGCGAGCGTGAGCCTGAGGCCTGGAATCGCGCTCCGTCGCCGGAAAGGCAGAAACCCGGCCGTCGCGGCGAATGTCATTGGCTCGCCTTCTGGAACCGGTCGAACACGCCGCCGTCGCCGAAGAACTTCGTTTGCGCCTGTTTCCAGCCGCCGAAGTTTCCATCCACCGTGATGAGGTCGAGCTTCGGAAACTGCGCGAGATCGGCTTTCGCCGCGAATTCGGGATGGATCGGGCGGAAGTGGTTCTTGGCGGCGATCGCCTGAGCCTCAGGCGCATAGAGAAAATTGAGATAGGCCTCGGCGACCTTGCGCGTTCCCTTGGCGTCGGCGTTGCCGTCGACGAGCGCGACAGGCGGCTCGGCGAGGATCGACAGCGAAGGCGCGACGATCTCGAATTGCCCCTTGCCGAATTCGTCGCTCGCCAGAAGCGCGTCGTTCTCCCAGGCGATCAGCACGTCGCCGAGGCCCCGCTTGGCGAAGGTCATGGTCGAGCCGCGCGCGCCTGTGTCGAGCACCGGGGCGTTGCGATAGATGTGGGCGACGAAATCGCGCGTCTTCGTCTCGTCGCCGTTGAAATGCTTGAGCCCGTAGCCCCAGCCGGCGAGGAAGTTCCAGCGCGCCCCGCCTGACGTCTTCGGGTTCGGGGTGATGACGGAGACGCCGGGCTTGGCGAGATCGTCCCAGTCGCGGATCCCTTTCGGATTGCCCTTGCGGACCAGGAAGACGATCGTGGACGTGTAGGGCGAGGAATTGTTCGGCAGGCGCTTCTGCCAGTCGGCCGGGATCTTGCCGGTCTTGGCGGCGATCGCGTCGATGTCGGCGGCGAGCGCGAGCGTCACGACATCCGCCTGGAGTCCGTCGATCACCGCGCGGGCCTGCGCGCCCGATCCGCCATGCGATTGCTGGATGGTGACAGTCTCGCCTGTGTCCTTCTTCCATTTCTCGATGAAGGCCGCGTCGATCGCCCGGTAAAGCTCGCGGGTGGGATCATACGAGACATTGAGCAGCAGGGGGTCGGCGCGCGCGGGCGATGCGCCGGGAGCGGCGAAAACGGCAAGGCCGAGCGCCAGCGCCGCGGGGGTTGCTGCGATCCTGAAGATTCTGAACATGGGGGTTCTCCTCAACAATGTCTATCAAGTTTATAGACAAAAAGTCAAACAGCAGCCCGGGGCAGAGTCAAAATCGCTTAACTCACAACCGCCTAATAGTAGCGCGGGATCGGACCGTTGTGCGGCGTCATCCGGTCGGAGAGATCGAACATCACTTCGTCGATATAGCACCAACCCCAGCCCTCCGGCGGGTCGTAGCCCTCAATGATCGGGTGGCGGGTTGAGTGGAAATGCTTGGTCGCGTGCCGGTTCGGGGAGTCGTCGCAGCATCCTACGTGCCCGCACGTGCGGCAGAGTCGCAAATGAACCCACACGTCGCCGGTCTTGAGGCATTCCTCGCAGCCGAGCGCGCTCGGGGTCACGTCGCGAATGGTGTTGAAATGCGTGCAGGTTTTCGACATTTTGGGCGCGCCTTTCGGTTAAAGGTGGGGACCAGGAGCATGCGATAGGAACCTATGGATGGCCGCCACCACCTGGGCGCCTTCGCCAATCGCGCCGCCGACCCGCTTGACCGAGCCCGACCGCACGTCGCCGACCGCGAACACGCCTGGCGCCGACGACTCCAGCGGCGACGGGGCAGGAGCGTCGTTGCTTGCTCCAACCCCGGTGATCACGAAGCCCGCCTTGTCCAGCGCCACGCAGCCTTGGAGCCATTCGGTCGCGGGATCGGCGCCGACGAACAGAAAAACATTGCGGATCGCAACTTCAGTCTCTTTGCCGGCGCGACGGTCACGCCAACGCACGCTCTCGAGATTGCCGCCCGCCACGCCGCTCAGCGCTAGGAGTTCGGTCTCAGTCATGAGCTCGATGTTCGGGGTCGCGGCAATGCGATCGATCAGATAGCGCGACATGCTTTCGGCAAGGCCTGGCCCTCTCACCATCATGCGCACCTTGGACGCATGCGCGGACAAAAACACGGCGCCTTGACCGGCCGAATTGCCGCCGCCGACCAAAGCGACCTCTTCTCCGGCGCAGAGGCGCGCTTCGATCTGCGACGCCCAGTACCAGATCCCACGGCCTTCGAAACGAGCGATATCGGCGATCGTCGGATGGCGATAGCGCGCGCCGCTGGCGACCACGATCGTCCGGGCTTGAATACGATCGCCCCCGTCCGCCTCCAAGACGAACACGCCGTTGGCGCGCGAGCAGTCGAGCGTCTTGACGGCGACCGGGATCATGATGTCGGCGCCGAATTTCTGCGCCTGGATGAAGGCGCGGGCGGTGAGCGCCTGTCCGCTTATTCCGGTTGGAAATCCAAAGTAGTTTTCGATCCTGGCGCTGGCGCCCGCCTGTCCGCCGAAAGCGCGGCCGTCGAGGACCACGACCGACAGGCCTTCGGAGCAGGCGTAAACCGCGGTCGAGAGCCCCGCGGGCCCTGCGCCGACCACGGCGACGTCATAGACGAAGTTCGGCCGCAACGTGACTGTCAAGCCGATTTGACGTGACAGGGCCTGCTCCGACGGATTGCCGAGCACAGTCCCGTCGGGGCAGACCACCAGAGGCAATCCACCAACGATGTCGGCATAGCGGCCGATGACCTCTTTGGCCTCGAGGTCGCGGGCCGGATCGAGCAAATGGTGCGGATAGCCATTCCGGGTGAGAAAGCCGTCAAGCCGAATCACATCCGCCGCGCCCGCTGAACCGATCAGCACAGCGCCGGCGGCGCCGCCTTGAAGAAGAGCCACCCGTCGAAGAATGAGCGCGCGCATGATGCGCTCGCCGAGCTCGGCTTCGGCGACCAGAAGCGCGCGCAGGCCTTCGGTCGGGATCACCAGGGTCTCGACGTCACCCACCGCCATTGCGTCGACCAGCGTCGCGCGGGTGGAAAGCTGGCCCACGTCGGCCAGGAACTGACCGGCGCCCTGCTCGGCGATCGGAGTCACATGGCCCAAGCCGTCGCGTTGCGTGATCGCCACCAGGCCCTTAAGCACAACGAACATGCCTGGGCTGATCTTTCCCGCTTCGACGAGCTTCTCCCCAGCCTCATATTTGCGTAACGGTCCATAGCGCCGCAGCCGGTCGATCTCCTGCGCCGTCAGCGCGGGAAACGTCTCCTGGTAGCGAGGTCCGTGAGCAGGGTAGACTATATCGGCCATAGGTCTCGAGGATTTGCGCCGGATGCTCAGGGGATCGGCGCGCCCAGATCGGCTCAAGCGTTGCGCTTTGCAGGCCGCTTTTTCAAGCCCGGTAGCGTTGGGCGCTCCGACCATGCATGAGGCGGCCCGGGCGCTTAGCGGCGTCGCTGAACGCCGATTAACACTTGCATCGACGAGCCCGTTCCTGAAGAGAGCGGGGCGCGACCGGAGCCCATTCGACGATGACCGAGACGTTTCAAATTCTGATCCTGCTTCTCGCGGTCATCTCCGTAGTCGGGCTCGTTGCGAAACGATTGCAGATCCCGCCTGCCATTCTCCTCGTGATCACCGGGGTTGGGCTCGCCCTGATCCCAGGGCTGCCGAGCCTGCAACTCGCGCCCGATCTTGTTTTGCTGCTCGTGCTTCCGCCCATCATCTATTGGGATGCGGTGAAGATGAGCTGGAAGGAATTCCGCTTCAACCTCCGCCCGATCGCGCTGTTGGCGATCGGCTGTGTCGTGTTCACGACCATCGCCGTCGCCGCGGCGACCCACTGGCTGCTGGGCTTCTCCTGGGCGGTCGGCTTCGTGCTGGGCGCCATCATTTCGCCTCCCGACGCGGTGGCGCCGCTTGCGATCGCGCAGCGCATGCAGCTTCCGAGGCGCCTGATCGTCGTTCTCGAGGGGGAAGGGCTGGCCAACGATGCGACCGCGCTCGTCCTCTATCGCTTCGCGGTCATGGCGGTGAGCGCGGGATCGTTTTCATTGGTCGAGGCCGGCGGCAGTTTCCTTGCGATCGTTGCAGGGGAGATCGTGTGGGGAATTGGCGTCGGCTGGCTCATGCTTCGCCTGCGCCGTTGGGTCCGCGATCCCGGCATCGAGATCATGCTTTCGATCCTGACGCCGTTCGTGGCCTACTGGCCGCCCGAGCAGCTTGGCGGCTCCGGCGTCCTCGCCACATTGGCGACCGGGCTCTACGTCAGTTGGAACGGCTTGCGGTTGATTCCCGCGGCGACCCGGCTCCCAGGCGCCGTGTTCTGGGATTTTCTGACCTATCTGATCGAGGGCATGGTGTTCCTCATCACCGGCCTGCAGGCGCGCACGCTCCTCCCCTCCATTCGCCACTACACGCTCGCGGAAATCGCCATCGCGGCCGTTGTTGTCTGCGCCGTGGTCATCATCACCCGCTTCGTCTGGATGTTTCCGGCGACTTACGTGCCACGTTGGCTCTTCCCTTCGATCCGGCGCAAGGACCCTTATCCGCCGTGGCAGCACCCAATGCTCTTGGGGTTCACGGGCATTCGCGGCATCGTCTCGCTCGCAGCGGCGCTTGCGATCCCGTTCACCGTCGCTGACGGAAGCCCGTTTCCCCACCGCGATCTCATTCTCATTCTTGTCTTCGCCGTCATTTTTGTGACCCTGGTCGGCGAAGGCCTGACGTTGCCGGCGGTTGTCCGCGCATTGGGCCTCGCCGACGCCGGACGGCGCGAGCGACAGGCCGAGCGGGAGGAGGAGTTCAAGGTCCGCAGGCTTGCTGTGGAGGCGGCGATCGAACGGCTCGATTCGCTCGCCGAGAGCCGCAAGCTTCCCGAGCCGGTGGTCCGACCGATCCTCGCTCATCTGCGCAACCGGCTCGAGGATGTCGACCATCGCAAGGAAGGCAATGAGCACCACAAGCTCGCCGAGGTCGGCGACGAGCTGGAGCTTGCGCTGATTGAAGCGGAGCGGGACCTCGTCAACAAGCTCTATCGCGGCGGCGAGTTGAAAGACGAAGGCCGCCGGCGCATCGAGCGCGAGCTCGATCTGCGCGATACGCTTCTCGCCAACCTCCGGTCAGCGGAATGAGCGGGGTCATCGGAGCGGCCACGCCCGGTTCAGCGCGACTGCCCGAGGGACGCAAACAAGAGCCAGTAAACGTCAATAAACGCTAATAAACGCGCATAAACGTTAGTAAAAGAGCTAGCGTTTACTAGCGTTTATGTTTTGGAATCGGGACTTTTCAATGGGTTACGGCCGATTCAAATAAAAAAAATCTTTTCGATCGCGAGCTCCGGGCGGACGGTCCCAGAGCGCCTCTCCTTCTCTCGGTCTCTCCTGCTTCGGCTCCGCGGCGGGACGCTCGGGTTTCGATCAGCCGAAAGTATACAAAGGCCTCCCGGAATTGCCAAGACTTTGTTTGCGGCAACCGGCGGGGCATGGCTGAATCTGGTGCTGTTTCAATGCCTTCGGGACTGGAATGCATGCCGCGCAGTCGCGCCGCGATCAGCCTTGGCCGCGAAGCTGTTTTCAATGCGTCAAGCAAACCCGTTCAGGGCATCCGCATTGAGATGAAAGCGGCGAAACCGGCCACCTTGCGCATCGACACTTTTAGCCGGCCATCGGTGATATTGCCGCCCCGCCGCTGTGGAAACCAAGGTTTCTGGGGGCAAGTGCATTGTCGCGCTCCCATCTGTTGCGCCGGCTCTGCTATCAATGGCGCTATGCCTTTTCACCTCATCAAGCTCGCCGTCGGCGCGGAATCGCTCGCGGACTGACCCGAATGGATGGCGGAGCGCATGACGGAAACCGAGCGCCCGCGTGCGTCCGTATATTGACTGCCGCAAGCCGCCGGCCCAAGCTCCGCGGCAGCGCTGTGATAGCCGCCAAGCAGCTGGCGCGCGGGGCGACTATACGCGCCCATACGGAGAGCAAATCCATGAGGACTTCCGCCGCGCTTCTCGCGATGCTGCTCGCCGCCGCCTCGGCGAGCGTCGCTCTCGCCGGATCGGAGCAAGCTTTCGACAACCAGCAGCCCTCGCTCGCGCTTGCGCTGGTCACGCCGACGTTCGGCTCCTTCCCGGATGGATCAGCCTCACAGGCCGAAGGGGCGACGCTCGGCTTCGTCTATGATTTCGCTGGCGACTTCGTGCCAGCAGGCTCTCTCGCTGCAAACGGCCAGTCTCTTTCCTTCTCCAGCAACCCAGCCCTGGCGACGGTCTTTAGCGGCGCCTTCGGAGGCGACTTCAACAATGTCAATTTGCCCAACCTCGTGGGAAAGGCGATCGTTGGGGCTGGAGGCCGCTTAAATCTAGGCGCTGCGATTGGCTCGCCGTCCGTGACGCTGACCCCCTCGCAAGCGCCAGCTCCGGGCGAAGTTGTCGCCGCCCAGCCGTATAGCACCCTCCAGCCGTCGCTGGCGTTGACCCCGCTCATCGCGGTCAATGGCTCTTTCCCGCTTCCCACCGGCTCATCGGGAACGTCGGCCTTCGTCGGTCAAATCGCCAATTACGCCGGGACCGTCAATTCCAACGGCAGCCGCGTTCCTGGCGGATGGATGCCGGCCGACGGCCGATTGCTGTCGATAGGCAGCTTCTCCGCACTATTCGCGGTGATCGGGACGACCTACGGTGGGAACGGAACGACCAGTTTCGCCTTGCCCAACCTTGTCGGCCGAATCGCCATTGGAGCGGACGCCGCGAATCCGCTTGGATCGACCAAGGGATCGAACGATGTCTTCGTGAATCGTTCGGAATTGCCAGGCCCAGGGCAACAGCCGCTCAGCAACGATCAGCCGTCGCTCGCGGTCAACTATCTCATTGCCACGACGGGGATTACCCCCTCTGCCAATTTTATCTCATTCAATGAGACGGTGGAGACGGTCGGTCAGATCGTGGAGTTCGCCGGTGGAAATGTACCGGCCGGCTGGGCCTTCGCCAACGGCCAACTCTTGCAGATTAGCGAGTTTCCCGACCTGTTCGACATCATCGGCGCAACGTACGGCGGCGATGGCGTGAGCGACTTTGCTCTGCCCGATCTCGATGGCCGGACTGTCGTTGGCGCAAGCCTTCCAGACGTCTCCCTGTTCGCGAAAGCGGCCTTGACCGCCTTCAGCGATGACGAGCACGTCGGAGACGTCGTGGGCGCCGACGACATCTTTCTCACCCCAGCCGAGTTGCCGCCCGCCGTTCCGGAACCTTCGACATGGGCCCTGCTGACGCTGGGCTTCGTCGCGATCGGCTTCATAGGGAGAAGAACGCGAATCCCACTTTCGACCGTCGCATCACGCAAGAACGGTGGATAGATCGGCCGCACAGGCTCGGTTCTCTGCCGCGCCTGCTATAAAGCCGTCATGCCTCTTCACCTCATCAAGCTCGCCGTCGGCGCGGAATCGCTCGCCGACCTGCGCGAATGGATGGCGGAGCGCATGGCGGAAGCCAAGCGCCGCCGCGCGCCGCTCCGGCACGCCCACATTACCCGCATGGCCCCGAAACGAGCCGAACAGATTCTGGGCGGCGGCTCGCTCTACTGGGTGGTCAAGGGGATGATCTCGGCAAGGCAGGAGATCGTCGGCCTCGAGCCGTTTGTCGACGCGGACGGGATCGGCCGCTGCAAGATCTGGCTCGGCGAGACCGTGGTCGCGGTCGCGCCGCGGCCGATGCGCGCCTTCCAGGGCTGGCGCTACTATCAGGCGAAAGACACGCCGCCGGATATCGACGAGGCCCAGCCCGGCTTTGCGGCAATGCCGGAGGGCATGCGCCGCGAGCTGGCGTCGCTCGGGCTCCTCTAGTCGCAGTACCAAAGCCTTGGCGCAAAATATCTACGATACGCCGGAATTCTTTGAAGGCTACAGCCGGCTGGACCGATCCGTACGCGGATTGGACGGCGGCCCCGAATGGCCCGCCTTGCGCGCGCTTCTGCCCTATTTGCGCGGGAAAAGTCTGCTTGATCTGGGCTGCGGCTTTGGCTGGATCGCCCGATGGGCGATGAGCCAGGGCGCGGCCAGCGTGCTCGGCGTCGATCTTTCGAAGAAGATGCTGTTGAGAGCGAGAGCGGAAACCGCCGATCCGCGCGTGCACTATCTGAGGGCCGATCTCGAAGGCCTTGAACTGCCTCAGGAAACTTTTGACGCCGCCTATAGTTCGCTCGCGCTCCACTATGTAGAGGACCTTCAGCGGCTGGTCTGCGTGGTGTCGCGGGCGCTCGTTTCCGGCGGGCATTTCGTTTTCAGCATCGAGCATCCGATCTTTATGGCGTCGATGAAAGCCGGATGGATGGCGACCGAGGATGGCGGCAGGACGTGGCCGGTCGACCACTACGCGGTCG
>DATCEJ010000263.1:0-2806 GCA_036510135.1 Roseiarcus sp.
CGGGCGCTGGCGAGCGACATTATCGTGATGCGACACGGCAAGGTCGTGGAGAGCGGCGAAGCTCGGACGGTCTTCAGCGCGCCGCAAAGCGACTACACGCGCGCCCTGTTCGCCGCCGCCTTCGCCAATGAGGCGACGCTCACTAGCGTCGTGAGCCAGTGAGCCTCTATCTCCATTTGTCGCGTGTGCCCTTCTCCGTCGGGGAGAAGGTGGCGGGCGAAGCCCGCCGGATGAGGGAGCCAGCGTGAAGCTTTGGGTGAGCTTGTGGTGCGCGAACCCTCACCCTCAGCTCCTCTCCCGTAGGAGAGGGGAGCGATGACGCGGGCCATCCTTATCGTTCTCGATTCGGTCGGTTGCGGCGGCGCCGAGGACGCGGGCGCCTATGGCGATGAAGGCGCGGATACGCTCGGTCACATTGCCGAAGCCTGCGCTGCCGGACGCGGCGATCGCGATGGATTGCGAAGCGGGCCGCTGAACTTGCCTCGCCTCGAATCGCTGGGGCTCGGCCATGCGATGAAAGCGTCAACGAGCCGCGCGCCGCGCGGGTTCTCGCTTCCTGAGCCGCGCGGCCAATGGGGCTACGGAATCGAAACGTCGCGCGGCAAGGATACGCCCTCCGGCCATTGGGAACTCGCCGGCACGCCAGTCGACTTCGACTGGGGCTATTTCCCCGAGACGGTTCCCACCCTTCCGCCGGCGCTGGCCGAGGCGCTGATCACGCAAGGGAAGCTCGCCGGAATCCTCGCCAATCGCCACGCTTCGGGCACCGCCGTGATCGAAGATTACGGCGACGAGCACCTGCGAACGTTGAAACCCATCTGTTACACCTCTGCCGACTCGGTGCTCCAGATCGCCGCGCATGAGCAAGCTTTTGGACTTGAGCGGCTTTATGATCTTTGCCGGATCGCGCGCCGGTTGTGCGATCCGCTGAACATCGGGCGCGTAATCGCGCGTCCTTTCCTCGGCGCGAGCGCCAAGGACTTTGCGCGCACCGGCAATCGCAAGGACTTCGCCATGCCTCCGCCGGAGGGCAACATTCTGCAGCGGGCTGCCCGCGCCGGCCGCGCAATCGTCTCGATCGGCAAGGTTGGCGACATCTTCGCCCATCGCGACACCGGGGACGAGCGCAAGGGCAAGAGCAACGATGGCAATGTCGACCTTCTCATCGATGCGCTCGGGACGGCGCCTGAGGGCGCCCTGATCTTTGTCAACCTGGTCGATTTCGACACCGAATGGGGCCATCGCCGCGACGTCCCCGGTTATGCGGCTTGTCTGGAAGCTTTCGATCGACGGCTTGGCGCCATCGAAGCGGCGCTGAGGCCGACCGATTATTGCGTCGTCACCGCTGACCACGGCAACGATCCAACGTTTCGCGGCTTCGATCACACGCGCGAGCATGTTCCGATTCTGGCCTTTGGCGCCGGGGCGCGCCCAGGCCTGATCGGAGCGCGGTCGAGCCTGGCCGATGTCGCGGAGACGATTGCGGTCAAGCTTGACCTGCCGCAAGGCGCGCATGGGCGCTCGTGGGCCCAATGACCTTCGTTCTCGACGAACGGCTCGCGAGTGATACGTTCGTCGTCGGCGACTGGCCGCTTACCCGGGTGCTGCTGATGAAGGGCGCCCGCTGGCCTTGGCTTATTCGTGTGCCACGGCGGGAAGGCATGGTCGAACTGATTGATCTTGAACTTGCGGACCAGACGCAATTGATGGACGAGGCAGGTCGCGCTTCGCGGTTCCTGAAGAGTCACCTGCGGGCGGACAAGATCAATGTCGGCGCCCTCGGCAACATCGTTCGTCAGCTCCATCTGCATATTGTCGCGCGGGTTGTTGGCGATCCCGCCCGGCCGAGGCCGGTATGGGGGCATGGCGCCGCGACGTCCTACGACGATGGCGCCGCGCGAGCGCTGATCGCGGCGGCGCGAGAAGGGTTGCCAATTCAGCCCATCAAGGCAGGCGCGGCTTCATTCCTCTTCGAATAATATACCTAACGTCATGTATAATTACATCGACTCGGAAATGGCGCCGCAAGCCATTGGAATCGCCCAAAATGGGCCCAGGAACGGCACGCCCATAAGACCTTATCGCGTAAACCCCGCATTGCGCCGCGCGGCGGAAATCGTCATAAGGTCCGCCATCCCTGGTCGGCAGAGGCCAGGGATCGCGGTGTCGCCGGCGAGGTGGTTCGCGAGGACTTCGCAAGTAACGGAGGCGATCGTGTCCGACGCATTCCAGGACCGCGAGAATACGTTCGAAAAACAGTTCGCCCATGACGAGGACCTGCGCTTCAAGGCCGTCGCGCGCCGCAACAAGGCAGTGGCGCTCTGGGTCGCCGAGACGAAGGGGCTCTCTGGCGCGGACGCCGAGAAATACGCCAGCGATTTCGTCGGCGCCCAGATTGGCAAAAGCGACGCTGACGTCGAAGCCGCGCTTAAGGCAGACCTCGCCGGCGGCGACGTCGATCTCTCGGATCACCGTCTGCGCAAGAAGATGGACGAGGCGATGGCGGCGGCGGTCGCCTCGGTGAGAGCGGGTAAGTAAGGATAAGAAGCCTGGTTCACGATCCCGCGGGACGCGCGAGCGGCGCAAAAGCGGCGGCAACGGTCTCGTAGACTTCGCGCTTGAAGGGCACGACAAGCTCTGGCAGGCGCTCCAAACGCTCCCAGCACCAATCGTCAAATTCAGCATCGTGGGCCCCCCCAGCCGGATTACGAACGTCGATCTCCTTATCCGAACCGACAAACCGGAACAGAAACCACTTCTGCGTCTGTCCGCGGTACCGGCCGCTCCACCGCCCGCGCGCGTCTTC
>DATCEJ010000264.1:0-10090 GCA_036510135.1 Roseiarcus sp.
TGTTCGTAGAACTTCACCGGCTCGGGACGGCGGTTGTGATCGCCACGCACGACCTCCAGCTCATGGACCAATTCGGCTTCGCCCGCCGGCTCGTTGTCGGCGACAGCAAGCTGACGATCTTCGATGGCTTGCCGCCATGAACGAGCCGATCGTCGAACCTGTCCTGGCCGTCGAACCGGACCCCGCATTCGAGACCAAAGCGCCGCTCATACCGAATGATTCCGTTGCCGGGCGCGCTCTGGTCGTCGTCATTGCGATCATGACCTTTCTTGCGTGCCTGACCGCTGGCGCGGCCCTGCTGGTCGCGGACGCTTCGCAAGCCTGGCGTTCGGATGTGTTGCGGGAGGCGACGATTCAGGTGAAGTCTCGAGCCGGCGACGATGTCGAAAACCTTGTCGCCAAAGCCGTCGCCATCGCCGCCAAAGCGCCCGAAGTCGAGTCCGCCCATGCGCTCACCCAGGCCGAATCAGAAAAGCTTCTCGAGCCATGGCTTGGCGCAGGGCTTGACCTCAGTCAGCTGCCCATCCCCCGGTTGATCGTCATCAGGCTGCGGGGCCAGAGCTCGGAAGACCTGTCGACGCTGCGTTCGGCGCTCGCCACGGCGGTTCCGCAGGCTGATCTCGACGACCATCGAGTCTGGGCGTCGCGTCTAGGCACAATGGCCAATGCGGTTGTCACCCTCGCCGCCGCTCTTTTCGTGCTGATGATTGTCGCCATGGGGACGGCAATTGCGTTCGCCACACGGGGCGCGGTCGCGGCCAATCGAGAGATCGTGGAAGTTCTTCATCTCGTCGGCGCGTCGAATACGTTCATCGCCAGGGAGTTTCAGGCCCATTTTCGTCGTTTGGGGTTCCGCGGCGCGTTGATCGGGGGCCTTGCGGCGATTGCCTCCTTCGCGCTCGCGTCGCTGCTATCCTTCTGGTGGGCGCATTCGCCGGGCGGGGAGGAGATCGCGGCGATGTTCGGCTCGTTCGCGCTTCGCTCTGTGGGCTATCTCGCCCTTGTCGCGGTCTGCGCCGCGGTTACGCTGCTCACCGGCCTTCTTTCGCGCGAAATCGTCATGCGGCATTTGCAAAACCTGCAATAGACGCTGCGACAAATCTTCCGTAGCCCTGGCGACCACAATGCTCGCAACGCGATCCCTTCTCTTCAATGCGCTGTTCTACCTGAACCTCGTGGTTCTGATGATCGTCGGTCTGCCGACCCTGTTGTTTGGCAGGCGAGCTGTCTTTGCCCTCGCACGGCTGTGGGGCGCAATTTCTGTCTGGCTTCTGGAAACGATCTGCGGGCTCAAGCTCGAATATCGCGGCGTCGAGAATATCCCGCCCGGCGCAGTCTTGATTGCCGCCAAGCATCAATCGTTTCTGGAGACCTTCGCGCTGCTCAAATACGCGCCCGAATTCGCCATCATTCTCAAACGCCAGCTGACCTACGTTCCCCTGTTCGGCCTGTACCTCATCGTTTCGCAACAAATCGCGATTGATCGCGGGCGGGGGCGGCAGGCTCTGCAACAAATCGCCGGCGCCGCGAAGCCTGTGTTCGCCGCCGGCCGACAGGTGTTCATCTACCCGGAAGGAACCCGCCGTCTCCCTGGCGCGCCGCCAATGTACAAGCACGGCGCCGCAGCGCTTTACGCCCTGACGGAGGTTCCCTGCCTGCCCGTAGCCGTCAACACTGGGCTGTTCTGGCGGCGCCGCGGCTTTCTACGGCGCCCAGGCGTCGCCGTCGTCGAATACCTGCCGGTTATCGAGCCTGGTCTCGATCGTGTCGCATTCGGCAAACTCTTGCAATTGACGATTGAGACGGCCTGCGACCGCCTGAATGCGGAGGCGGTCGCCAACGATCCATCGCTGGCGGCGGTCGTTGCGGAAGGCGCGAAGAGCGATGCGGAAACGCTACGTTAGTCTTGCTTTGTTCTATTTATGTTCTCGTAATAATCAGGGTCGGGCGATGACGCTGGCACACGAGAATGGAACGATCGACCGGGAATTCGGGGTCTCGGAATCGCCTGCGCGCGGCTGGACCGCCCCCATGAGCGATCGTCAAAACAAACGCCGCGGCTCCTCGCTGGCTGCGCTTGAGGGCATGCCGATCTCGTCCCGATTTTGTTCGTGGATCGGCCTGTCGGGGCAGCGCTACGTCTTCTCGGTCTATCCGGCGTTGGAATGTCCTGCCTTTCGCGACGCTGTGCTGCTGGCCGTCGTCCGTGACATGACGGGGCAACGGCGCGTCATTTCGGTGCGCGAGACGGGCTCGTTTCCGGAACCGGCGGTCGCGAAAGCTCAGCGCGAGCTCAGCGCCTTCGAGCCCGGGCTTGAGTTCCATCTCCATCTGCTGACCAATTCGCCTGCGGAACGGGCGGCGACCGTCACCGACTTGGCGATCGCCCAGGCCTGACGACCTCAGCCGCTCAGGCTCGGAGTTTCGCGCTCAGCCATTCGAGATCCGGATCCCGCACCCCAAGAGCGAGCAGATGATCGTTGGTCTCGAGGATATATTCCGCATTGTCGCCAGACTTGCCTTTACCCGCGCGCACATATTCGAGCATCGCCTCACGATCGAGGCGCCCCGCGTATTGATCGTGAAGCCGATCGGCGATGTAGGTCATAGCGAGGACCCGGTCGCCGGATTCCAGCGTCACAGGCGCGACCCGCTCGAGATAGACGGCAGTCACCTGCTCCCGTTCCCGAAGGTAGCAAATTGTCATTTCGCGCAACGCCGCATCGACCTTAAAAGCAACGCCCGGGCAGGCGCCGCCGCGATCCAGCCCCAGCACAAGTCCCGGCCGCTCCGGCGAGCCGCGATAGACGTGGGACAAGACGCACAGGCTTCTGCGCCAGCCGCGCAACAACGCCTTGTGGCGTCGTGCATAGGCGAATCCCGGCCGCCACATCAGCGACCCGTAGCCGAACACCCACAGGCTGCCGTCCGGATCGGGCGCGGCCGCGTCGGTCGGCGTCACGAAACCGGCTCGTCCGTTTCCGCCGCGCGCCGGCCGAAATCCGGGGCCGCCGTTTCCTGACCCTGAGCGACGATTCCGAGCCTGATCGCTCTTGTCCGCGTGAACAAGGCGAACAGGCCGTCGCCATCCTCGCGCCGGATCATTCTCTGCAGCGCCGTCAGGTCCTCGTTGAACCGGCCGAGCATTTCCAGCACGGCCTCCTTGTTGTGGAGGAAGACGTCGCGCCACATGGTCGGATCGGAAGAGGCGATTCGGGTGAAATCGCGGAATCCGCCGGCCGAGAATTTTATGACCTCCGAGCGGGTGACCTCTTCGAGATCCGCCGCTGTGCCGACGATGTTATAGGCGATGAGATGCGGCACGTGGCTCGTAATCGCCAGCACGAGGTCGTGATGCGCGGCGCTCATGATTTCGACGTGAGATCCCAACGTCTGCCAGAACGTCCGTAGAGCCTCGACCGCCTCATCGTCAGTGCCTTCCGGGGGCGTGAGGATGCACCAGCGGTTGACGAACAGGCTCGCGAATCCGGCATCCGGGCCGGAGTATTCGGTCCCCGCGACCGGATGCGCCGGCACGAGGCGCGCATGATCAGGCAGCACCGGCGCCAGCGCCGCGACAACGGCGCCCTTAACTGAACCAACGTCCGATACGATCGCGCCTTGTTGGAGCGCCGGCGCGATGGCGCGCCCAATCGACTCATTGGCGCCGACTGGCGCGCAGAGAATGACGCAATCTGCCCCGCTCACGGCGCGAGCCAGATCGTCGGTGACGACGTCGCCAAGCCCAAGCGCTTTTGCGCGCTCCAAAACCGCACTGGACGAGTCGGCAAGAACGATGCGCCGGGCGGCGTGGCAGTGGCGCGCGGCCCGGGCGATCGATGAGCCGATCAGCCCGACCCCGATAATCGTCAGTTCTTCGAAGATCGGCTCGGCCAGGGGCGCCCCGAGCCGTTCAATCACCTTTGCCTCGCATGAACTCGGCGAGCGCAGCAACCACGCCTGTGTTGGCTTCCTCGCCGCCGACCGTCAGACGCAAAGACTCCGGCAGGCCATAGGCCGCGACTGCACGGAGAATGAATCCGCGCGCGCTGAGGAACGTATCTGCGTCCGCAGCGGTCCGGCCAGGTTCCTTAGGAAAAGACAGCAGCAGAAAATTTCCGACACTTGGCGTGACCCCGATCCCGAGCTTGGCGATCGCCTCGGCGAGCCAGGAAAGCCAAAGCGTGTTGTGCGCGATTGCGCCCTCGATATGCGCCGCGTCTTCAACGCTCGCGACACCTGCCGCCTGGGCGGCCCCATTCAGATTGAACGGTCCGCGGACACGGTTCAACGCATCGATGATGTGCCCCGATCCATAGCCCCAGCCAATGCGCAACCCCGCGAGCCCGTGGATCTTGGAGAAGGTCCGGGTCACGACGACGTTGTCCATCGTCGAAGCGAGCTCAAGACCTGTCGCATAGTCGTTGCGGGTCACATATTCGGCGTACGCTGCGTCAATCACCAATAGCGTGTGCGGCGGAAGGCCCTCATGCAGACGCTTCACTTCCGAGAACGAGACGTAGGTGCCAGTCGGATTGTTCGGATTGGCGATAAAGACAATTTTCGTGCGGGCGCTCACCTTTTCGAGAATCGCGTCCACGCTTGCCGTTCTGTTCCTCTCCTCCGCGACAACCGGGACGCCCCCAGCGGCGCGGATGCAGATCGGATAGGTCAGAAAGCCATATTGGCTGTAGAGGCCTTCCTCGCCGGGGTGCAGAAAGACGTGCGCCAGCAGCGCCAGAAGTTCATCGGAGCCGTTGCCGCAGATGATCCGGGACGGATCGAGGCCGTAGCGGCGGCCAATCGCCTCGCGCAGAGCCGTCGAGGCGCCATCGGGATAGAGCTCGAGCCTCTCGGCCACAGCCTTGACCGCTTCGACCGCCCTAGGCGAGGGACCCAGCGGCGACTCGTTCGACGAGAGCTTATGAACCTTGTCGAGGCCCGCGACCCGGCTTTTGCCTGGCACATAGGGGTCGATTTCGAGGATCGCCGCCCTGGGCTGAGGGCGCACGGGAGCATTGGAGGTCATGGCGGGTCCGATTAGCCTCAATTCGCTTGGCTGCGCAACGCCAAGGCGTCAATTCGATCCGCATGCGCGCCGATCTCGGAGGCGCGAACGTCGGCGGCGCCGGTCGACCGCAGAGCCTCGCTTGCCGCGTCTGGCGCAATATTGCCCGGGCGCGCGACAAGAAGGGCAAGCCCCATTCCGATGGCGGCGGAGCCGATCGCTTCGGCTCCAATCTTGCGCAGGGCGTGCGGAATGTCAGGACGCCATCGATCGAGCGTGACCGATTCGAGCACGACGTCACGCGCGGTCCCATCGACCAACGGCTTCGAGACCACGAACACCGGCATGCCCGCGGGATGGTCGGCGCGCTCGACGAACGGCAAGCGAGCAATGATCTTCGGCGCGTCCGGTAAGGCAAGATTTGTCCACCAGGCGCCGGCCCCAGGCCCCCCGTCGACGGCGAACATGCCCAGATCGCCAACCGATTCCGCGACCGCCCGAATGACTACGCCGGCCCCCAAATGCGGAACGCAGGGGGTCGTGAACCCGAAGTGAAAACGGGCCGAGTCCCGCATAGCGGCGTCGCCCCCCGACACGTCGACATGAACGCTGTACGGCGCCTGGACATAGGTGAAAGTGGAGATAATCACCCGCCAGATGCCCTCGACCGTATCGAGCGGCAAAAGACCCCGATGGCGCTCGACGAGCGCGCGCATCATTGAGGCTTCTCGCGCGGGGCGAAACGCCGAACCGCCGCCCTGACGGGTCTTGATCTCGATCAACTGGTCAATGACACGCCCTCTCTCCATGAGGAGCTCGTGCATTTGCAAGTCGATTCGATCGATCTCCACCCTCAGATCGGCAAGAGTCGGTTTCGATGGCTGGGACACGGAAAACGCCCTCTCCTTTCGAGGGACTGATGGAGATCCAACTTAGTCCGAGAACGGCTTGGAGCAGCTCAGGTGTTCATCGATTCAAAGAAGCCCGCGTTGCTCTTGGTCTCACGCAGCTTGCCGAGCAGGAATTCGATCGCGTCCACCGTGCCCATCGGATTCAAGATACGCCGGAGCACATACATCTTCTTCAGGATATCCGGCGGCACCAGCAGCTCTTCCTTCCGGGTTCCCGATCGGGTGATATCCATCGACGGGAAGGTGCGCTTGTCCGCCACCTTTCGATCGAGGATGATTTCCGAATTGCCGGTTCCCTTGAACTCTTCGAAAATGACTTCGTCCATGCGCGAGCCGGTGTCGATCAAGGCGGTGGCAATGATGGTCATCGAGCCGCCCTCCTCGATATTCCGCGCCGCGCCGAAAAACCTTTTCGGACGTTGAAGCGCATTGGCGTCGACGCCACCCGTCAGAACCTTTCCGGACGAAGGCACGACCGTGTTGTAGGCGCGCCCGAGTCGGGTGATCGAATCGAGCAGGATGACGACATCGCGTCCGTGCTCGACCAGGCGCTTGGCCTTTTCGATCACCATCTCGGCAACCTGAACGTGCCGCACTGCGGGTTCGTCAAAGGTCGACGACACAACCTCGCCGTTCACAGAACGTTGCATGTCCGTCACTTCCTCCGGCCGTTCGTCGATCAAAAGCACGATCAGATAGCATTCCGGATGATTGGCGGTGACCGACTGGGCGATGTTTTGCAAGAGCACCGTCTTGCCGGTGCGCGGCGGCGCGACAATCAGGGCGCGTTGCCCCTTGCCGATCGGCGCGACGATATCGATGACGCGCGCAGACAGATCCTTTCGTGTTGGATCCTCAACTTCGAGCTTCAGGCGCTCGTTGGGATAGAGCGGCGTCAAATTGTCGAAATGGACCTTGTGCCGGGTTTTCTCCGGGTCTTCGAAGTTGATCGCGTTGCATTTGAGCAGCGCGAAATATCGTTCCCCTTCCTTGGGGCTTCGGATGACGCCCTCGACCGTATCGCCGGTTCTGAGGCCGAGCCGCCTGATTTGTGACGGGGAGACGTAAATGTCGTCTGGACCTGGAAGATAGTTGGCGTCGGCCGATCGCAGGAAGGCGAATCCGTCCTGCAAAATCTCGACTACGCCCTCGCCAATAATCTGAACCTCGACGCTGGCGAGCTGCTTGAGGATCGCAAACATCAGCTCCTGCTTGCGCATGATCGACGCATTTTCGACGTCGTTCTCCTCCGCGAACACCAGGAGCTCGGTTGGCGATTTTTGCTTTAATTCCTTGAGTTTCATTTCCCGCATCGGCGGACCTTTACTCGGACTTTCGGTCGCGCGGACCTGCAAAGTCATTAGACATGATGGGTGATGGCGCTGACGATTCGAGACGAAGTTGGTCGTGTCAGGGCCGCGCGGCGAAAGTTTGGATCGGGCGATCCAGCGCCGCTAACAGGAACCCGTGTTGATAAGCGCGGGCGCCGGTTCATAGTCGCATTCGCGAAATTATTCAACAGGCATTTTGTGCCGCTAGACGGGCTTTTACCCGGAAGGCGTCAAAATGGCTTCACCACCGCCAACACCACAATGAAGATCATGAGTATTGTCGGAGCCTCGTTCAAGACCCGATAGAAACGGGCGGGCCGCTTATTGGCGTCCTCGGCAAAAGTGCGAACGCAGCGCGAAAAAAAACCGTGCAGCCCGGCCAGGCCCAGAACCAGAATGAATTTCGCCTGCCACCAGCCGTCCCGCCAATCGCCCGTGAGATAGACGAGGGTAAATCCGGTCAAAAAGACGAGAATCATCGACGGATTGACGATGGCCTTGAGGAGCCGCCGCTCCATGACCTTGAACGTTTCCGACGTCTCCGAGCCCTCCACCGCCTCGGCATGGTAGACGAATAGCCTCGGCAGATAGAGCATCCCGGCCATCCAGGCGATGACGGAGACGATGTGCAAAGCCTTAACCCAAAGCACCATTCGAAATTCACTTCACACTGCCGGTTGGCTCGGCCGTCCGAATGCCAAGTCCGATACGCATCGCGTCCTGCGAGCGCAAGCCGGGTCGTTGGGCCTCTTAAAAGATACAATTAAGATTCTGAACTGATTCTTCTGTTTAGGGGGGTCGTTTACGCACATTCAATTTCATCCAGACCGGTGAACAGTCGCACTTCGCGTAAATCCGTGACATTGCCGCCGCGGCGCTCCCGGTGGTTAAGATTTCGTTAACGAACTCCGGCGCTCTCCAAACATCATGGACATTTTGTTCTAATTATCCCCGCAATTCAGATCGATCTTCGCAACGGCGTTTAATTTCTCCCAACCGCGGCGGCTGTGAGTCCTCGAAGGCGGCTCGCCGGGCAGAGGCTCACGTCCAGGGCCCTCCCACCCAATTCTACACGCCTGTCCACAAGCCATCCTGCTGGTTATAAGCGTTTGTCGTTGACCTCCGGGGGCCGCGTTGGGCCGCAGCTACTTCCACCTTCATCTGGTTTCCGACTCGACCGGCGAAACGCTGATCGCCGCCTCGCGCGCCGCTGCCGCGCAATATCAAGGAGTCGCTTCGATCGAACATGTCTATCCGCTGGTGCGCACCGCAGCCCAGCTCGATCGGGTGATCGCCGAGATTGAGAATGCGCCAGGAATCGTCCTCTTTACGCTGGTCGATGCCAACCTTTCGAACCGACTTCAGGCAGGCTGCGAGGCTTCGGGCTCGCCGTGCTTGTCTGTCCTTGAGCCCATATTAACGTTGTTCAAGTCTTACCTCGGGCAAAATTATACGCCGAGAGCCGGCGCGCAACACATGCTCAATGCCGACTATTTCAAGAGGATCGATGCGCTCAACTTCAGCATGATCAATGATGATGGTCAGTCCCCTGAAAATCTGGAGCATGCAGACATTGTTTTGCTCGGGGTGAGCCGCACGTCGAAGACCCCGACCAGCATCTATCTCGCCAATCGCGGGTACAAGACAGCGAACGTTCCCATCGTTCCACGCCTGCCACTGCCAAAAGCAATCGACCATCTCCGCCGCCCACTGGTTGTCGGTCTCATTGCTTCGGCTGACCGCATTGTGCAGATCCGGCAAAACCGCCTTCTTTCGCTCAACGCCGATTCGCAGACCGATTATGTCGACCGCATCGCGGTCGCTGAGGAGATCGCAGCCTCGCGCCGCTTGTTTGCGGAGCGGGGATGGCCCGCGATCGATGTGACGCGGCGTTCGATCGAAGAAACGGCGGCGGCGGTGCTCGATCTCTATCGGGAGCATCGCCTCCAATTCATCGCCAACGGATGATGGTGATGCAGACGACCACTTGGCCCTCGCTGTGGCGCGGCGCGGGACCTCTGATTCTGGCCTCGACGAGCGAAAGCCGCCGCGCTTTGTTCTTGGCCGCCGGCTTGGAAGCCGAGTCCGTCGCGCCGAAGGTCGACGAGCGTGGACTCGAAGACCAGTATCTGGCCGGCGACGGGTCGCTTGAAGATTTGCCCGTCAAATTGGCTGAAGCCAAGGCGCTCGCGGTTAGCGCGTTGCGTCCGGAGGCCTACTGCGTCGGCGCCGATCAGACGCTCACGCTCGAAGGCAGGATTTTTCACAAGTCTCGCGATTTGGCCGAAGGGGCGCAAACATTGGCCGCATTGTCTGGCAAGACGCATCGGCTGACCTCGGCTTTCTGCGTCGCCCGCGCCGGGCAAGCGCTGGTCGTCCACAGAGATCATGCGGACCTACGCATGCGAGCCCTCGATCTGGCTGAGATTTCGCGTTATCTCGAGCGCGCCGGACCGGGCGTGCTGTCGTCGGTCGGCGTGTATCAGGGCGAGGGTCTCGGAATTCACCTGTTCGAGCACATCGAAGGCGATCATTCCGTTGTCCTCGGACTGCCGATGTTGAGGCTCCTTGCTTGGTTGCGTCGAGAGAATCTGATCTCGCTATGATCGAAACGAGCGCGCCACGCGCTGGCGTCGTCGGGTGGCCGATCGAGCACTCGCGGTCGCCAACGATCCATCGGTACTGGCTTGAGCAACTGGGCATTCTCGGGACTTACGACAAGTTCGCCGTCCGGCCGGAAGACTTTCGCCAGTTTGCCGACACAATTGGCAAGGATGGATTTCTTGGCGCCAATGTCACCGCGCCTCACAAGGAAGCCGCTTTCGAGGCTTGCGTCCCGA
>DATCEJ010000265.1:0-4843 GCA_036510135.1 Roseiarcus sp.
CAATTGGAAGTGTTCAGCGGGTTTCCGTTATGTCGCCCGTATCGGGTGGGCGCCACCCCTGCAGAAACACAAGTCGGACGTCTCCTCGCTTACCGTTCGCGCCCCTTCGGGCGACCGGTAGAACCTCAGGAAAACTGATCAATGAACGCGCTGCTCCAAGACCGCCTGAAGACCGTTCTGTTGGGCATTGCAACATTCGGGCTGGTTGCAGGACTCGGCCTCATGGTCGCCGGCCTGCCGGAGCCGGCTGCTCTTGCCTGGTTGGCGGGTGTCGCGCCCGTCCTTGTCGTCCTTCTGGTCGAGATCGTGCGGAGCCTCTCGAAAGGCGAGGTCGGGCTCGACATCGTGGCGGCGCTGTCCATGTCGGCGGCGGTTCTCTTTGGCGAGACCCTCGCGGCGGCGGTGGTTGCTCTGATGTATTCGGGCGGCACTTTTCTAGAAGGTTTTGCCGAGGGCCGCGCCCGGCGCGAGATGAGCGACCTTCTTTCACGCGTGCCCCAGACAGCGACGCGGCAACACAATGGCGCGCTGGACGAGGTGCCGCTAGACGACATCGCACTGGACGACCTTCTTCTGATTCGGCAAGGCGATGTGGCGCCTGTGGATGGTACGGTCGAAAGCGACCGGGCGATGCTGGACCAGTCCGCTCTGACCGGCGAGTCCATGCCCGTGCGTCTGAACCGCGGCCAGGACGTGATGAGCGGCTCGACCAATGCGGGCGATGCCTTTGATCTGCGGGTCACACGGCGCGCCGCCGACAGCACCTATGCCGGCATCGTCCGGTTGGTCGAGGCGGCGCAAGCGTCGAAGGCCCCGATGGCCCGGCTGGCCGACCGCTATTCGCTGTTGTTCCTCGTCGTCACCGTCGCTCTCGCGACAGCGGCCTGGTGGTTCACCGGCGACCCGATCCGCGCCGTGGCGGTTCTGGTTGTGGCGACACCCTGTCCGCTCATCCTAGCCGTTCCGGTAGCTCTGGTCGCCGGGTTGTCACGCGCGGCGCATTTCGGCGTTCTGATCAAGGGCGCAAAGCCGCTGGAGGCGCTGGCGCGGATACAGACGCTGATCCTCGACAAGACCGGCACGCTGACCGAGGGTCGCCCACGGATCGTGTCCATCGATACCCTTGGCGATATGTCCGAAGACGAAGTTCTGAATTTTGCAGCTGCACTGGATCAGGCATCTAAACACCCGATTGCACAGGCGATCGTTGCGGCGGCGCATGCGCGGGGCGCCGTTCTGCCGATCCCCGAAAACGTGGTGGAGACGCCCGGAGAAGGCGTTGCGGGTACCATCGAGGGCCGGAAGGTGGTGGTAGGGGGCGCAGGCTTCGTCGCATCGCAGGTTGGGGGTGCTGACCTTGATAGCGCAGTCGTTGAGGCGGGTTCGGTCGTTGTAGCGCTTGGCGTTGACGGGAAACTCATGGGCCATCTTGTGATGGCGGATGCACTGCGGTCGGGCACCACGGAGCTTCTCGCAGGGCTGCGCCGGCTGGGGGTTGGGCGCATCCTGCTCGCAACCGGCGACCGCCGCGCCGTGGCCGAGGCCGTGACCAAAGGGTTGGGGCTCGACGCAGTCCGGGCCGAACTGACACCTGACCAGAAGGTGCTTCTGGTCCTGAGCGAACGCAAGAATGGCCGGGTCATGATGGTAGGCGACGGCGTCAACGATGCGCCGGCCCTCGCCGCCGCGGACATCGGCATCGCTATGGGCGCGCGCGGCGCGGCGGCCTCGGCTGAAGCGGCGGATGTCGTCATTCTGGTCGATCACCTGGATCGCCTGGTGCCAGGGATCGAAGTGGCGCAGCGCTCGCGCCGGATCGCACTTGAGAGCGTCGCCGCCGGGATCGGCCTCTCCGTCGCCGGGATGATCGCTGCCGCACTGGGTTACCTGACACCCGTGCAAGGCGCCTTGCTGCAGGAACTGATCGACGTGGCCGTCATCCTGAACGCGCTTCGGGCCCTGAGGATCGAACCAAGGCGCGCTGCTACGTCTGCGAACCCGAAAGATGCGGAACACAGGGCGCCAGGATTGAAAGAACACCGCGCATGAGCATTGTCGCATTCCAATTCCACATGGTGCGTCGCATCGCCTAGCTCCGCGAGGCGGTGTGGGGGGCGAATGACGGTCTAGTTTCGAACGCCTTCAGCCTTTATTTTGTCGGCGCAATTGCATCGCCGGGGACGGCATCTCCGGAGCTTGGAAACTCAATATTGAATGTGCACAAAACGTGGCGTGACGCTATGATGGGGGCTCGCGGGCATCCACGCTCAATCTCGCTGTTTCATCATTTCATCCTTAAAGACAATGTCCTCGGCTCGATGCTGGAGTCGTCATGAGACGCGCTCTCTGGCGTCTGAGATGACGGCAACGTCAACCTTGCTTCAAACCCGTCGGTCCTGCCGGCGGCAGGGGAGAAGAGTTCAAGATTGCCGCCGATCTGCGCGCTGATGGTTTCAACGATGGCGAGACCGAGACCGGAGCCGGCGCTGCGGCTTTGCCACCGGACGAACCGCTCCTTTAGATTCCTAAGCGCATCAGGCGGCACGATCGGTCCTTCGTTAATGATTCGGATGACGCCGGCCCGCGTGACTTGCACGTCGATTTGGCCCTCAGGCGCGCCATGATTGACAGCATTGTCGATAAGATTGCGCATCGCGATCGCGAATGCATCCATATCCATGCTGGCGACAAGCCTCACGCCCGGCGGCTTGACGTAATGGATGCGGCTTGGCTCGTCCAGCGCCTTGGCACAGTCGCTAACGACGAGGTCCAAAGCTGGCGTGAGATCCAGCTCGTTCTCCCCGGCGCTTAGACCTGCATCGACGCGCGAAATCTGCATGAGCTTTTCCGACAGCGCCGACAGCCGTTTCAACGTGCTTTCCATATCGCGAGCGCGCCGGCGGTCCCTGGGGTCGCTCGATGCGGCGATCAGCCTCTGGGTCTGGGCGAGCGCGCCGGCGATCGGCGTGCGCAATTCATGTGCGCTGTTGGCCGCGAACGCCCGTTCCGCGTCGAGCGCAGTGCGCAACCGCTCCATGAGCAGGGCGATCGCGACGGCAATTGGGCGCAATTCGGCGGGCTGACCGGATATGTCGAGAGGCGCTAGATTGCCGGCGCCGCGTCCAGCGATATCGCGGCTGAGGCGCAACATCGGGCGCATGGCGCCCCGAACCGCAAACCATATGAGAAGAATATTGAGGGGAATAAGCAGGACGAGCGGCCACAGCAGCGCCTTGGCCGCCCCAATAATCGCATCCTGCCGACCCCGTGTCGTCTCCGCTACGGTGATCGTCAGGCCTGTCGTCTCATCCGTATTGGTGAATAGGCGATACCGGCCCTGGGTCGCGAACCCTGGATTTGGCGTCCTGTTGAACGGCTCCAGGGGCGCATCATGAGCGCGGAGCACGATCCGGCCATTGGAATCGCGAACCTGATAGCTGAAATATTCGCGGCTGCCCTCGATGAAATGCTGGATCGTGTGGCCGTCATCGGTCTCGTGTCCCAGCACATCGTCTGTTGCGAGCGGCAATATCCGCCGCGCAGCCTCCTCAAGCGCCCGGTCGAATGCTTCGTTCAATTCGTGGCGGGAGACATAGGTGGAATAGGCGGAGGCGGCGCACCACAGCAGCGTCGTGCCGAGCGTCAGCCCAATGATCAGGCGCGTTGTGATAGACGGAAAAATCCGCGAGCCTTTTGGCATGGTCAGGCGCCGATCTTGTAACCGGCGCCCCGCACCGTCGCAACTGCGTCACGCCCGAGTTTTTTGCGCAGGCGGCTGACGTAAACTTCCACAGTGTTGCTGTCGACTTCGGCGCCAAATTCGTACAGGGAGTCCTCGATATCGGATTTGGCGATTACCGCGTTGGGACGTCGCGCCAGTCGTTCGAAAACCGCCCATTCGCGTGCGGTCAAATCCACTGACTTGCCGGCGACGCTGATGTAGCGCTGCGCCAGATCGATTTCGAGGTCGCCGAGTTTTAGCAACGGATTGGGATTGCCGCCATAGCGCCGCGCCACGGCGCCGACGCGCGCCGACAATTCACTGAGATCGAAGGGCTTGATGAGGTAATCGTCCGCTCCGGCATTGAGCCCGGCGATGCGCGAGGCGATCTGGTCCTGCGCCGTGAGGATGATGACGGGCGCCGCGCTGGCCTGCCGGCGTATTTCGCGTAGGAAATCGAGCCCGCTCCCGTCGGGCAGATTGAGGTCGAGCAACAAAAGCTCATAGGCGGTTGTCGCCATCGCCTCGCGGGCATCCTTAAGGCGTTGCATCCAGTCGACGCCATAGCCGAGCGAGGCAACATGCTCGCGCACCGCCTCGCCGAGCGCGTGATCGTCTTCGATAAGCAGGATACGCATGAACCGGCTGTCTCCAAACACACTATAGCTTGGAAAGCTGCGGAGAATCTGACCGACCAAAAGCGTCGCGTTCAGGCCGCTGTCAGGAAGGACGCGTATATCGAACCCGGGGAGGCGCAATTTTTCAACTTGCCGCAGGTGAATCATGGAAGTTTCGACCCGGTACCCAACGATAGCTCTGACTTTAGCCGCTTCGGTTTTCGCGGCGTTTGGCTCCGTCAGCGGAGTTCGCGCGTTTACCGCCAGCCCAGCTCAAGGGCAGCCCGGTCCGACGAGCGCCGACGACGCGGCTGTCGTTCCAGCTGCCGTCGGCTGCCACTTTCACGATGGCGCTTTCACAGGCCAGGTGTTCGACGCCTATTACGGCGACGTGCAGGTCCAGGCGAATGTCAGCGGCGGCTGCGTGACCTCGATTACTGTCCTGCAATACCCGGCGGATCGGCGAACTAGCCGCAGGATCAACGACCAGGCCCTGCCCATCCTG
>DATCEJ010000266.1:0-3073 GCA_036510135.1 Roseiarcus sp.
GTCTCGATCGCGGCGACGTCGCTGTGGCCTGCGTGAAACGCGCTTGCGGCCATGATGACCATCGCCATGTTGACGAGGCCAGCAATCCCGAGCGCCACGAGGACCTCGATGTTCGAGAATTTCACCAGAAGCCGCCGCTCGCGGTCGTTGCGCCCCGGCGCCCGGTTCTGGGTCAGCCCGGAATGCAGGAAAATTGCGTGCGGCATGATGGTCGCGCCGACGATCCCGACTGCGAGCGTCACCGCGCCGGCGTCCGGCAATCTTGGAACCACGCTGCCCAGCCCCGCCGCCGCCCAATCAACCGGGGCGATGACCATCTCAACGAGATAGCAAAGCGCGATCGCGGCGACGAGCGCGCCGATGATGAGTTCGGTCGGGCGGAATCCCCGGCCCTCGAACATCAGGAGGCCATAGGTGAGGACGGCGGTTATGCCCATGCCGGCGAGGAGCGGGATATGCAGCAGGAGCGAAAGACCAATCGCGCCGCCGAGGAATTCGGCGAGGTCGGTCGCCATCGCCGCGATCTCGCTGACGGTCCATAAGCCCCACACGACAGGTTTCGAGAAGTTCTCGCGACACAGCTCGGCCAGATTGCGCCCGGTGACGATGCCGAGCTTGGCCGAGAGCGACTGGAACAGCATCGCCGCGAGACTGGCCGTGAGCACCACCCACAGCAGCGCATAGCCATACTTTGCCCCGGCCTGGATGTTGGTGGCGAAATTGCCGGGGTCCATATAGGCGATCGAGGCGACCACGGCGGGGCCGGCGAACAAAAGCGGGCTGCGCCAGCGCCTCTTGCCGCCCAGCACCTCGCGAATGCCCGCGACCGTCCGGTCCGTCATGCCCAAGGGCGTGGCTGTCAGGTCTACGCGCGCGACCGCGTCGCTCACAGCTTCATCTCAGGTGCTTCCCGCCTCATCTGCACAATGTAGCCTCAGCTACGTCATAGTCAATAGGCTGCAAATAAGCGCAAAGGCTGAATAAAATGCGAGACGCCGAAGCCGGGTTGCAATTTGCAGCCAAGGCTGCACAATGAAACGAGGGGCGACATCGGCGTGAGGCGGGGCGAGCGAGGGCGATTTGGCGACCACAAAGCGCGGCAAAGTGCCGCCGTCCGGACCGGCCGGACTGGCGGCCGAGCCCGCGCAAGCCGACCGGTTCTTGAAGGCGCGCTCAGCCCGCTCAGCCTCGCTGCTCGAGGACTACACCGAACTGATCGCGGACCTGATCGCCGCCAATGGCGAAGCGCGCACGACCGACATCGCGCGGCGCATGGGCGTCGCCCACCCCACCGCCAGCAAGACCATCGCTCGCCTGAAGCGCGAGGGGCTGGCGCGCGCCAAGCCCTACCGCGGGATTTTCCTGACGGAGGCTGGCGCTGCAATGGCGAAAAGCGCGCGCGAGCGCCACCGGCTGGTGGTTGACCTGCTCATCGCCGTCGGCGCGCCGCGCGAGGCGGCTGAGGCCGACGCCGAGGGCATCGAACACTACGTCTCCGCCGCGACGCTCAGCGCCTTCGAGGCGTTCCTGCAAGGCCGCAGCGAAGAGTAGCTTCCACTGCGGCAGGCGGACGAACAACGAATTGTCGGTCGCGCTCCTCGCGCGTGCGGCGATCATGCTCTAATAGAGCGGCCGGTGAATTCTAGCGGGACCATGAGCGAAGCAAGCCGACGGGAGGTGCGCGCCGGTCTGGAGCCTTCGCTCACACGCCTTTGGCGATATGCGCTCGTGTTGTCGAAGGCGCGGGACGTGGCTGACGACCTCACGCAGGCGACATGTGTGCGGGCGATCGAACGCGCCGATCAATTTGTCCCGGGAACGCGAGTCGACAGATGGCTGTTCGCAATCCTTCGCTCGATCTGGCTGAACGAAATACGATCGCGACGGATTCGCGAAGGCGTCGGCTTCGTTGACGCCGAAGATGTGTTGACGACCGACGGCGCACGTGAAATCGAGACGAATATTACGGCTTCTGCGGTGTTAAGAGCGATCGACCGCCTTCCAGAGGCCCAGCGCGAGACGGTCCTGTTGGTTTACGGGGAAGGGTATAGTTACGCTGAGGCGGCGGCGGCGCTCGGTGTCCCGATCGGCACGATCATGAGCAGGCTGGCCTCGGGGCGGGCGGCGCTGGCGAAACTCAAATAGGGGGGCTTGGCGAGCAGATCCATGTCCGACGATGACGCCCAACTTGTCGCGCTGATCGACAAGGAACTCGACAACAGCAGCCGAACCGCCCTTCTGGCGCGTCTGGCGGCCGACGAGCTTTTGCGACGGCGTTACGAAGAATTGCGGCAAACCGGGGAGCCGCTCGCGGCCTCCCTCGACTCGCTGCTCGAAGGCGCTCCCCTCGCGCGTCTTCGCGCCATGATTCCGACTGACAAAGCTCTTCGCCGGCCGCCGAGGCGTTTTGCCGGCTTCGCCATCAGGGACTTGGCGGCGGGCCTCATCGTCGGGGCGCTTGCGGCGGGCGCCGCCATTTGGGCGGCTTCGACCTTTGGGCTCGTCGATGGACGCGAAGATTGGCGCACGGCGATCGCCGAATACGCCCACCTCTATACGAATGAAACGTTTACCCCATTCAATCCGGACGCTGCGATGCAGGCGACGGAACTGAGTGCTGTCGGCGCGAGAGTGGGCGCCAAGCTGACGCCCGAAAATGTGACCCTGCCTGGCCTCAGGTTCACAACCGCGTTCATGCTTTCCTATGACGGCGCGCCCTTGGGCGTGATCGCCTATGTCGATCCCTCCGGCGAGCCGGTCTTGCTTTGCATCATCGCCAATGATGCGCCCGACGCCACGATGCGCTCGAAGCGCCGGGACGATCTGTCGCTGGCCTGGTGGTCGCGGCGCGGACGGAGCCGTCTGGTGATTGGCCGCATCCCGGAGGAGCAGGCAGTTGCATTTGCGCGAACTCTTGAAAAACGAATTTGATATCCGGCCACGCTCAGGGCGCCCGGGCCCGCGTCCGGGTCCAGTCGAACGACTGGCAGATGAGCCCGCCAAGCACGCAACCGGCTGTAACCAGATGATCGCCGGAGAGCGTCAGCTTTGCCGTGTAGCGCTTCCCATCCTC
>DATCEJ010000267.1:0-5922 GCA_036510135.1 Roseiarcus sp.
AATTCACTCGCTCTAAATCCGCGCGACCGCGCCAGCTCGCAGGTTCGAGCCAATACTTGTCCGTAGCGTCCCCGCCTTCGACATGGACGTGCGGCGGCTCGGTGTTTTCCAGGCTGTAGAAAAAGAACCGTAGCGCGCCCGAACGCAAGATCATCGGCATGTTGGACTCGTGCGGTTGCTACGCTCGCTGTCTTGCTACGCCTTCACTCGCACATAGTCCCCTGGCGCGTCGCCCAGTGGTCTAAGCTTTCCGTCGCCGGGCTTGCGGGCGGGAACCTTTGCGGGCGCCTGCGCCGTCAGCCAGGCGAGCCAGTCTGGCCACCAGGAGCCGGGCGTCTCCTTGGCCTTGGCGACCCAATCGTCGAACTTGCCTTGCGGCGGCCCGCCCGACCAGTACTGGTATTTCGCCTTGGTCGGCGGATTGACGACGCCGGCGATATGGCCCGATCCCGCCATCACGTAGCGAACCGGGCCGCCAAAGGATTTGGCGCCGGTGAACGCCGAGCGGGCGGGGGCGATGTGGTCTTCCTTCGTAGCCAATTCATAGACTGGGATCGTCACCTTCTTGAGGTCGAGCGTCCTGCCGTTCAGCTCCATCCGCCCGTTCGACAGATCGTTCTGCAAATAGCAGTGGCGCAGATAGAACTTGTGGTTGGCGGCGGGCATGCGGGTCGAGTCCGAGTTCCAGACCAGCAAGTCGAACGGCATGGGCTCTTTGCCCTTGAGATAATTGTTGACGAAATAGGACCAGATGAGGTCGTTCGGCCTTAGCATATTGAAGGCGTTGGCCATCGCCGAGCCTTCCAGATAGCCGCGCTCGGCCATCCGCTCCTCGACCGCCTTCAATTGCTCGGCGTCGACGAACACCTTGAGCTCGCCGGGGTCGGTGAAGTCGATCTGGGTGGCGAAGAAGGTCGCGCCAGTGATGCGCTTGTCGCCGTCCGTGGCCATATAGGCAAGCGTAGCGGCGACGAGTGTTCCGCCGACGCAATAGCCAACCGTTGTGATTTCGCGTTCGCCTGTCGCCTGCTCGATGCAGTCGACAGCGGTGAGCACGCCCTCGCGCATATAACTGTCGAAGTCCTTGTCGGCGTGGCGTTCGTCGGGATTGACCCAGGAGATGACGAACACGGTCAAACCCTGCGCGACCGCCCAGCGGATGAACGACTTCTCGGGATTGAGGTCGAGAATGTAGAACTTGTTGATCCACGGCGGAACGATGAGCAACGGCCGTTTGTAGACCTGGGGCGTGGACGGCTCGTACTGGATGAGCTCCATCAACGCGTTGCGGAAGACCACCTTGCCCGGTGTCGCCGCCATGTTGACGCCAAGCTTGAACGCGCGCGCGTCCGACTGGCGGATGCGCAACTCGCCATGGCCCGCATCGATGTCCTCGGCCAGCATCTTCAGGCCCCGCACCAGATTCTCGCCGCTCTCCGCCAGCGTCGTGCGCAGGAGCTCGGGATTGGTGGCGAGGAAGTTCGAGGGCGAGAGCGCCGCCGTGACCTGCCGCAAATAAAAATGTGCTTTCTCGCGATCGTGCGGATCGAGGTCGTCGGCACGCTTGACCAGATCGTCGGCCCAGCGCGACGTCACGACGTAAGCCTGCTTGATGAAATCAAAATATGGATTGTCGCGCCATGCGGAATCGGCAAAGCGCTTGTCGGTGGCGTCGGGCGCGACGACCGGCGGCCCCTGTTCGCCTTGCAGCCGCTGCAAGGTCGAAGCCCAGAGGTCGACGAACTGCTTGGAGAGCGCCGCTTGCGCCGCGAACGCGCGGTGGGGATCGGCCATATAATAATCGGCCACCCGGCCGATGGAGCGCGCCATTTCACCGATTTCATTGGCGACCTTGGTCTTGATCTCGCCGCTCTGCCTTGGGGTCAGATAAGCGGCTAGCGCCTTGCCGCCCTGCTCGATCGCCCGCGCGATGTTGTGTCCGAGCGCCTCCACATCGAGCGCGGGAGATTGGCCGCTCGCGCCGGATGGCTCAGCCGTGGGCGCCGGGGGTGGCGGCGGTGCAGCGTTCTTCGCCCGCTCGGGCGGCGCGGCGCGCGCGATCAAGCGAATGGCCTCTGTGGGAGCGGGGGCGCTTGCCTGTCGTTCAGGCTGTCGACGCCCAGGCTCGCGCCGCTCAGGAGCCGACGGCTTTATTTTTGGAGCAGGCGCCGAGGGTCGCGTTTTGGGAGCCTCCGCAACCTTGGACGCCGGCGGGTCGGCGCGCCGCTGAGCGCTTTTGGTGCGAGACGCTTTGTGGTCCGGAGGAGGCCGGTCGCCGGGCGACTGTCGCTTGGCGCGGCTCGCGACTGAACTTCCGGGCGCGGCCTTGGCGGGCTTGGACTTGCCGCGCGTCCTTGGCGGGCTTGGGGTCTTGGCCATAACGAGCGTTTCCTGTCGAGTCCGGGCGGGAGGCTTAGTCCCGTTTTGGTCATAATAGGTCAGTACCTGTCCTCGAAGCCAACACCACTTTTCGGACAGAAAGATGTTTCGCACGATTTGTGTCGAACGCGCTGGACCCGGCGTCCGGAGGATCGCGCTGGCGGGGCTCCTCGGCCTTGCCGCGGTCTCCGCTTCCGGCTCGGATGTTTATGCGCAGAGCCAAGACAGCATCTTGAAACAGGCGTTCAAGGTGTTTGGATTCGCGACCGACGTCGGGCCGCAGGCCGATTTTGTCAACAGGACGCGGCCGGGCGCCGACCCCGATTATATTCCTGTGTTCCAACCGCCGCCCGAGCCGGCTCGTCCGGTTTTGAAAGGCGAGGAACTCAAGGCGGTCAAAGGCGACCTCGACGGGGTCCAGAAGCAGCACGACGCGCTGCGACAGGGCTTTGCGCCCGCCGCCAAGGCGATGGCGGAGCAGCAGGCGGCCCAGAAAAAGCCGAAACCGAAGGCTCCCAGCGCCCAGCAATAGCGGAGTTCCGTTTGCCGCCGTTCGGCTTCAGATGCTACAGAGCCGTGCGGGCGCATGCGCCGGCGAATCGGAATAACACCCAAGGCCAGCGGCTGCGATGAGCGATTTTCACCGGGTGCGGCGTTTGCCGCCTTATGTCTTCGAGCAGGTCAACAAGCTCAAGGCCAAGGCCCGCGCCGGCGGGGCCGACATTGTCGATCTCGGCATGGGCAATCCCGACTTGCCCGCGCCCAAGCATGTGATCGACAAGCTCATTGAAACGGTCGGCAAGCCGCGAACCGATCGCTATTCGGCCTCGAAGGGGATCGCCGGGCTCCGCCGCGCGCAAGCCGGCTATTACGCGCGCCGGTTCGGGGTCAAGCTCGATCCCGAGACGCAGGTGGTCGCGACCCTCGGCTCGAAGGAAGGCTTCGCCAACATGGCCCAGGCGATTACCGCGCCGGGCGATGTCGTATTGGTGCCGAACCCCTCCTATCCGATCCATGCCTTCGGCTTCCTGATGGCCGGCGGCGTCATCCGCTCAGTGCCAGCGGAGCCGGGCCCCGAATTCTTCGTCGCGCTCGAGCGCGCGATCGCCCATTCGATTCCGAAGCCGATCGCGGTTGTGGTCTGTTATCCGTCCAACCCGACGGCGATGGTCGCCTCGCTCGACTTCTATCGAGACCTGGTGCTGTTCGCGAAGAAGCACGAGATTTTCGTGCTGTCCGATATTGCCTACGCTGAAGTCTATTTCGAGGACGAGCCGCCTCCATCGATCCTGCAGGCGCCCGGCGCTTTCGACGTCGCGGTCGAATTCTCTTCGATGTCGAAGACCTTTTCGATGGCGGGCTGGCGGATGGGTTTCGCCGTCGGCAACGAGCGGCTGCTCGCGGCGCTCGCGCGCGTCAAATCCTACCTCGACTATGGCGCCTATACCCCGATCCAGGTCGCCGCCGCCGCGGCGCTGAACGGGCCTGACGATTGCGTCCGCGAGATGCGCGTGACCTATAAACGCAGACGCGACGTGATGATCGAGAGCTTCGCCGCGGCAGGCTGGGCGATCGACAAGCCGAGCGCGTCGATGTTCGCCTGGACGCCGGTGCCAGAGCGTTTCCGCCATCTGGGCTCCCTCGAGTTCTCGAAGCTGTTGATCGAGAAGGCCGACGTCGCCGTCGCGCCGGGCGTGGGCTTCGGCGAGCACGGCGACGATTACGTGCGCCTCGCGCTGGTCGAGAACGAGCAACGCATCCGTCAGGCCGCGCGCGGCGTGCGGCGTTTCTTCGAGACCGCGGACCAGACGCTGCACAATGTGGTGAAGCTCAAGAAGCAGGCGTGAGGGGGACTCTGTCTTCGTGAATGTCGCGTCTTCTGGATTGCGGGCTAAACCTAGCCGATGAGGAACGAAATAATCTCGGACTGCACGTCCGTTGCAACCGGAAATCCGGATGCTCCCAGTCGTAGCGCTCCGCAGTCAATTAGCGGATTTGGCCCGTCTGACCGGGCGTAATGAAGCGCGTCAGTGAATTTATGATTGGAGAGAAGGGTGATCAAATCTTTTTCTGGGGTGCGCTCTCCGACCATCTTGCCGTCTAATTTACCGATCCACGTGACGCGGCGTTGCTCGCTGTGTCGACTGGCATATTGAGCGAGCCAAGTGTTAACGTGCTCATCTCTGGCTCCGTAGCCAATCACCAGTAGGCGCTCATTCAGAAGAAGCGAATCGATTAAAGCTCGATAGTAATATCCGTACGGTTCGGGATTAAGTGTGAGCCGCGCGGCTTTATTCAAGCCAGAGATAATTGGATCCGCTGAGACGATTTGACCACCCTCGGTCCTATCACTCCCACTGACACCCTCGATCGCCTCGCACGCCTCATTGGCGTTTCGGTATTTGACGAGACCAAATCCGCGTCGTGAGGGACCAAAGCGAACGCTGCCGTGCAAATGCACAAGCATGGGTTCCAAGGCGTCTCTCCACTCATCGAAGGCTCGTGCGTCGAAAGAAGACGACTCCCGATATTCTCCCTCGCAAGACATATCCTTGTTTCCGTTAAACCCATCGAACCATGCATTTTGTGAATCGTCGACAACATCATCGTAATTTAGAGTAAAAATCGCTAGCTGAAATTCCTTTGCCAATTCGGCAACAAATTGATGGAGTGGGAGCCGTTTCGCGAGGTTAAAGGAGCGGTTCCGAATCTGACTGTGAATCTCTGAGATTACACTTTGACGGGTGACACGTAGGAGAGACCAATCCTTTAAGAGATCGTATCGCTTTTGCATTTCGATGAAAGCGCCAATTGCGGGGTGGAATTGACCTGACGACACCGCGCCCACTTGCATTGCGGCGAGCGGGAGAAGTTGCTCAATCGTGTGTAGGATCAATTCAAAATTAGCGCTTTCGAATGTGCCAAGAAGTGCTCGATAAATCAATTGGAGGACCGGTATTGTCTTGTGAATCGCGAATGGGTTTTCGGACGTCGCGGTCTGTACGAAGGGCGTTCCAAGGAGCACCGCTTTCGGAAATTGTAAATTGATGACTCGTTGCGTTATTTCGCCAGTGGAGGGCATTCCAGGCCGTGCTGGGTGATCCGGATCGAGGGAGATTGTCGACCCCGCTCCCAGTAAGACGGTAAGGCGAGGTTTCACCCTTGATCAGCCCGCAAGATCGAAGAAACGAAGCCAAGATGGATCATTCGAGCTTGAGTTCGTCGAACCTCAGCGCGAAGGCATCCGGCGCGATCAGTGGCGTGAGTTGATCGGTAGGGCTGAAGTCCTGCGCCTCCCGATAACCGTCCGCAGCGGGCTCGCGGAAGACTCGAGTCGTCAGTCGAACCGCGTCGATCACCCAGAGCTCGCGAATGCCGAAGCTGGCGTAGAGCGCCGCCTTGCGGCCGGTATCGTAGCGGAGAGAGGAGTCGGCGATCTCGACGACGAGCAGCACATTCGCGCCCGTCAGTCCTCGGAGGCCGCTCGTTCGCGGATAGATGACGACATCGGGCTCGAGATAGGTGTCTTCGCTCAGGCGAAAA
>DATCEJ010000268.1:0-3822 GCA_036510135.1 Roseiarcus sp.
GGTCTCCGGTATCATTACGTTCAACTACGCGGACTAACACTTGCGCGCGAAGCTGGTCTAGTCCTGGATATCGCCAAGGTATTTTCTCGCCGCGATCCTATTGATTTAAAACGCTACTTTCGATTTTCGCAAAATTCTCGCTTTCGCAATCTATCGGTATCCAGCCCCTTCGGTGGGCCCCTATCGGCTGAGAACGATGTGGGTGGCGTGATCGGTGGCCTGATGTTCGATGACGTGGTAGCCGAGCGCCGGCAGGTCGATCCCGGCGAACATCGCTTCTCCCCGCCCGAGCACGACCGGGGACAAAGCGAAATGCAGCTCGTCGATCAAACCGGCGCGAAGATATTGACGCACCGACTCGGCGCCGCCACCGATCTTCACGTCGCGGCCCTTGGCGGCGAGCCTCGCCTTCTCCAGCGCCGCCTCGATACCTTCGGTCACGAAGATGAAGGTGGTGCCGCCGTCCATCTCGATCGGATCGCGCGGATGGTGGGTCAGCACGAAGGTCGGCGCGTGATAGGGCGGATTGTCGCCCCACCAGCCCTTCCAGCTCTCGTCCGGCCAGGGACCGCGGATCGGCCCGAACATATTGCGGCCGAGGATGAACGCGCCAAACCCGTCCATTGAACGATGGGCGTAGGCCTGATCGACGCCGTCCGAGCCGCCATCCTTACCAATCATCGCCCGGAACATCCGCGTACCGAACATCCACTCGTGCAATTCCCGCCCGCGCTTGCCGAGCGGATTTTCCAGACTTTGCTCAGGCCCTGCTCCGAAACCGTCGAGCGAGATCGAATAGCCTGCAACGCGCACTTTCGTCATGACGAACCGTTCCATCTCTTTCGGGATTGAGGATTGAAGCAATATGGATCGTTGCCTGGCCCCTGACGATGGGCGGCGAGCATCAGTATCTATCGAGGACGCGCATTACGCTTGAGCATTCCAAGACCGCCGATACCCGCCTTGTTTACCCCTCTCTCCCATTCGATCGTGCCCGGCGGCTTCGTGGTCACGTCGTAACGACGCGACGCCATCGACCAAGCCTATCGCGCACCTCACACAAGCGCCATCCGACCGTCGATGCGCTCCGCGCCGATCCCCCGCGCCTTGCTAAGGCCCCACGCTCCGGCTATATTACTGGAAATACTCTGGAGGTCCTGTGGGTAACGCACAGAAGCGCGCCGTTCAAAATTATCTCGCTCGCCTCGGCGAGCGCGGCTTGGCGCGTTTCGAAGTTTTCGGCCGCGACGCCGACCGCGATCTCATTCGATCGCTCGCCCGGCGCCTCGCGGAGGATACGCCCGAGGCATCAGAGCTTCGTGCGGTGGTGAGTAGCTCCATCGCCGGCGAACCCCCGCGGCCGGGCGGGATCCTCGCCGCATTGCGCCGTTCGCCGCTGGTGGGCGCCGATCTCGATCTTTCTCGTTCCCGGGAAGAGGGCCGCAAGGTTGATCTGTGACGCGCTATCTTCTCGACACCAACATCATCAGCAATGTCGTCAAACTGCAGCCGTCGGAATCGCTCCTGGCGTGGATGTCGGCACAGCGTGACGAGGATTTATTCATCGCCTCGCTCACTGTTGCGGAGATGCGTCGCGGAATTTTGGAGAAACCGGGTGGCAAGAAGCGCGACGTGCTCGACAACTGGTTCTCTGGCCCTGAAGGGCCGCAGAGCCTGTTCGCGGGCCGCATTCTGTCATTCGACACCAAAGCGGGCCTCATCTGGGCAGAGCTGATGGCCAAAGGGAAAACAGCGGGTAAACCGCGCAGCGGATTCGACATGATCATTGCCGCTGTCGCCGGTGCAAACGAATGCGTGGTGGTGACAGATAACGAGAGGGACTTCGTCGGACTTCAGATCGTCAATCCTATGCGCGGAGCGGTCTGATGCAGCGGCGGATCAGGAAATACTCCCTCTGGAGCAAATCCAGATATTTTCGGAATCTGGAAGTCACTCCCACTCGATTGTGCCCGGCGGCTTGCTCGTCACGTCGTAGACAACGCGATTGACGCCCTTGACCTCGTTGATGATGCGCGTCGCGGCACGGCCGAGGAAGGTCATGTCGAAGGGATAGAAGTCGGCGGTCATGCCGTCGACCGAGGTGACCGCGCGCAGCGCACAGACCGAATCGTAAGTGCGTCCGTCGCCCATGACTCCGACCGTGCGCACCGGCAACAGGACGGCAAACGCCTGCCAGATCTGATCGTAGAGGCCCGCTTTCCGGATCTCATCAAGATAGATGGCGTCGGCCTGCCGCAGAATGTCGAGCTTCTCGCGGGTGATGGTCCCCGGGCAGCGGACGGCGAGCCCGGGGCCCGGAAACGGATGCCGGCCGACGAACGCCTCCGGCAGCCCAAGCTCGCGGCCAAGAGCGCGCACCTCGTCCTTGAACAATTCGCGTAACGGCTCGATGAGCTTCATGCGCATGCGCTCTGGCAAACCGCCGACGTTGTGGTGGCTCTTGATCGTCACCGAGGGGCCGCCGGAAAACGACACGCTCTCGATCACGTCAGGATAGAGCGTGCCTTGGGCCAGAAACTCGACCGGCCCCCTGCCGTCGCTGGCGATGCGGCGCGCCTCTGCGTCGAACACATCGATGAACAATTTCCCGATCGTCTTGCGCTTGGCCTCCGGGTCTTCGACCCCCTTCAGGCCCTCCACAAACTCGTCAGAGGCGTCGACATGGACAAGCGGAATGTTGAAATGTCCGCGGAACAGATTCACGACTTCGTCGGCCTCGCCTTGGCGCATAAGCCCGTGGTCCACAAACACGCAGACGAGCTGATCGCCTATCGCCTCGTGGATCAGGACCGCCGCGACCGCGGAGTCGACCCCGCCCGACAAGCCGCAGATCACCCGCGACTTGCCGACCTTCGCGCGGATGCGCCCGATCTCCTGGTCGCGGAAGGCGGCCATCGTCCAATCGCCTTTGACGCCGGCGACCTTGAAAAGAAAATTGGCGAGAAGCTTGGCGCCGTCGGGCGTATGGGCCACCTCGGGATGGAACATGGTTGTGTAGTAGCGGCGCGCTTCGTCGGCCGCGACCGCGTATGGCGCGTTTTCCGACACCGCATAGACCCGGAAGCCTTCCGGCAGGCGGGTCACGCGGTCGCCATGGCTCATCCACACGGGATAGCGGCCACCCGTTCGCCACACGCCGTCGAACAAGGCACAGGCCTCGAGGATCTCGACGTCCGCCCGGCCGAATTCCGCGGCATGACCGCCCTCGACCTTGCCGCCGAGTTGCTCGCACAAAGTCTGCTGGCCGTAGCAGATGGCGAGGATTGGAACCCCGCTTGCGAAAACTTCCGTCGGCGCGCGCGGGCTCCCCGCTTCGGGAACCGACGCCGGGCCGCCGGACAGGATCACCGCCTTGGGCTTCAGCCGCGCGAAGGCTTCGGACGCTTTCGAGAACGGATGGATTTCGCAATAGACCCCCGCCTCGCGCACACGCCGGGCAATCAGCTGCGTGACCTGCGAGCCGAAGTCGACGATGAGCACGAAGTCATGGGCCATGAGGCCTCATGTGGCGCAAAGAGTGGCGGGGTGCAATGGCGGAAAAGCGCGCCCCGCTTCCCGCCAGCTCGCGCCCGAAAGCCGTCTAAAGCGCGGCAGCCGCCTCCTTGAGCCGCTTCGACATTTCGCCGCGAGCGCCGACCGTGAACGACCATCCCCGCGTGACCGCCGTATGTCCCCCGTCGACCACGATATCCTGGCCGTTGATGAACCCGGAGCCGTCGCTGGCGAGAAAGACCGCGGCCTGGGCGATGTCCTCGGGCATTCCCGCGCGAGGAATCGGCTGGACCTTGGCGAAGGCTTCTT
>DATCEJ010000269.1:0-2074 GCA_036510135.1 Roseiarcus sp.
ACACAGTGTGGCGAAAGTCGCAAGCTTTCTGTCGCATTTGCGCCCAATTTCGCGGCTTATCGCGCACCGGCTGGTACCGCAGCGAACTAAATTCGCTTAGGCCCCTTTGCGAAAGTGGTCGTGAATGCGCAGCGCGAGCGGGGCGCTGACGCCGCCGACTTTTTCCAGATCATCCACCGAGGCGCGGCTAACTCCGCGGGCGGAGCCGAAGGCGTGCAGCAGAGCCTTCTTGCGGCCAGGTCCCACGCCCTCGATCTCGTCGAGCGGATTTTTGTGCATCTCGCCGGCGCGGCGCGCGCGGTGGGCGCCGATGGCGAAGCGGTGCGCCTCGTCGCGCAAGCGTTGCAGGTAGTAGAGAACCGGGCTCTTGGGCTCGAGCATGAAGGGCGCCTTGCCGGACACGAAAAACCGCTCCAGGCCCGCGTCCCGATCCGGACCCTTGGCCACGCCGACCACGGCGATGTCATCGACGCCGAGATCGGCCATCACCTCAAGCGCCACGTCGAGTTGACCCGCGCCGCCGTCGACAAGCACGAGATCGGGTCGCGGCGGGTTCTCGCCGGCTTCCTCCTCCTTGGCCAGGCGCGCGAAGCGCCGGCGCAGAACCTCACGCATCATTCCGTAATCATCACCCGGCGTTAGCTCGGAATTCTTGATGTTGAACTTGCGATACTGGTTCTTCTGGAAGCCGTCAGGGCCGGCGACGATCATGCCCCCGACGGCGTTGGTCCCCATGATGTGGGAGTTGTCATAGACCTCGATACGTTCGGGCGGACCTTCGAGGCCGAAGACTTCGCACACCCCGGCCAGAAGGCGCGATTGAGCCGAGCTTTCGGCCATCTTTCGTCCGAGCGCCTCGCGGGCGTTGGCGAGCGCGTGGGTCACCAGTTCGCGCTTTTCGCCCCGGCTGGGCTTGGCGATCTCGACCTTGCGCGCAGCCTTGACCCCGAACGCCTCGCGCAGCAGTTCGCACTCCGCCGGCTCGATGTTGACCAGGATCAGGCGCGGGATCGGCCGGTCTTCATAGAATTGGCCAAGGAAGGCGGCCATGATTTCAGGCTCGGGGTCGGACTTATCGATGCGCGGGAAATAGGCGCGGTTGCCCCAGTTCTGACCGGCGCGGAAGAAGAACACCTGCACGCAGGCCGCATCGCCCTCGGCATGCAGGGCGAAGACGTCCGCCTCGTCCACCGTCCGCGGATTGACCTGGGTTTCCTGGGCCACCGAGGAGAGCGCCCGAATACGGTCGCGCAGCCGCGCCGCCTGCTCGAACTCCATGGCGTCGGAAGCCGCCTGCATGTCGGCGCTCATCCGCCCCATCACCGCCCGGCTCTTGCCGGTCAAAAAGGCTTCCGCCTCGGCGACGAGGCCCTGGTAGTCCTCGAGCGAAATCAGGCCGACGCAGGGCGCGGAGCAGCGCCGGATCTGATGCAGCAGGCAAGGCCGGCTGCGCGTCTCGTAGACATTGTCGGAGCACGAGCGCAGCAGGAACGCCTTTTGCAGGGTGTTGAGGGTGCGATTGACCGCCCAGGCGCTGGCGAAAGGGCCGAAATAGTCGCCTTTGATTGAATGGGCGCCGCGATGCTTCTTCAGTTGGGCGGCGGGATGCTCGCGCCGGATGACGATTTCGGGAAAGCTTTTGTCGTCCCGCAACAGAACATTAAATCGTGGCTTCAACTGCTTGATAAGATTTATTTCTAGCAGAAGCGCGTCGGTCTCGGTCCGGGTGCTGGTGAACTCCATCGCCCGGGTCAGGGAAACCATCAGGGCGAGGCGCTGGGTGTGGAAGCGCCCTTGCGCATATTGAGCGACGCGCTTTTTCAGCGAACGCGCCTTGCCGACGTAGAGCGCCTCGCCGCCCTCGCCGAACATGCGGTAGACGCCCGGCGTATCGGGCAGGCGCCGCACCTGATCCTTGATCAGGGCGGCGCCCAGCAGCGAAAGGTTGGTCTCGTCGGTCATCGCCCCGCAATATAGGCGAGTCCTGGGACTTCGCGGCGATCCTCTCCCCTCCTCATCGGCGGAAAGAGAACTTTCGGTCCGTTCTACCCCGCCAGGAAGGCGTCGAGGTCGG
>DATCEJ010000270.1:0-15008 GCA_036510135.1 Roseiarcus sp.
GACTCGACGGCTCCTTTGGTCGTCAGCCGCCGCAACGCGCAGGAAAAGAAGCCGTGGATATCGCTTGCGAGCATCGAGAATCAGGTGGAGGCCGAATTCCTGCGTCCGGCACTGCTCGGCGAAAGCATTCTGCCCTATCGCGTGTTCCGGCCCTTTGAAGCCGTGATTCCGGCGGACGAAAATGGGGAAATGCTCGATGCCTCTACCGCGCTCGATCGAGGGTTCGACCGGCTCGCGGGTTGGATGCGGAAGGCCGAAGCGGTTTGGGACAAGAATAGAAGCTCCGAAAGGTATCAGTTGATCGAGCTGCTCGACTACTTTGCACAATTGTCATCGCAGTTTCCGCTAGGACTGTTTCGTGTGGCCTACGCGGCTTCGGGCACTCAGCCTGCCGCCGTCCTATTGAAAGAATCGTCCGCGGTCATTGAGCACAAACTCTATTGGGCGGCTCCGGACACCATCGCCGAAGCGCAATTTCTGGTGGTCATTCTAAACAGCGAGACTGCTCGCCAACGGACTGCCGCTTATCAATCTCGCGGTCAGTGGGGGGCACGAGACTTTGACAAAGTTGTTTTCAATCTTCCTATTCCTCGCTTCGACGCCAAGATTGCCCTGCATTGCGATGTCGCCGCCGCCGCGGTGGAGGCTGAAAAAGTCGCCGCCGCCGTTTCTCTGCCAGAAGGTATCAAGTTCCAGCGGGCGCGAAAGATGGTGCGCGACGCCCTCGCCGAGTCCGGCCTTTCCCAGCGGATCGACGCCCTAGTGGCAAGACTGCTCGACGAGGCCTGACAGATCTGGTCCCGAGCGGTCTACCAGCAGTGGCTGTTGAACCAGGAGGCGAAGGACGCCGCCGGCCAATTGCGGGAAGTCTATCCCGGCTTCACCGTGCAGACTTACGCCGCCAACATGTCAATCGCAGTTCGGCGCGCGGGGAATGCGTCGCCGGACCAAGCGCGTCTTGAACCGAATAGAGTCGCCTCGGTAGTACAGTCTTTCGTAGTCCACGACGCGATGTCCCGAAGTGTAGGAGGTCCGCTCGATGAGGAAGACCGGGCCGCCAACCGAAATCTCCAGCGCGGCCGCGACATCGGGCTCGGCCGCGGCGGCCTCCAATACATATTCGGCCTCGACCAGCGGGGTGTCGTAGCGTTCCTCCAACAAGGTGAAGATGGGCTCCCTGGCGAGGTCATCGGCCATGACCCTGCGGCCGAGATCCTCCGGCAGGTACGTCTCGTCGAAAGACAGCGGCGCGCCGTTGGACAAGCGCACACGCCGGATCTTGATGACCGGCGCGCCTGAAGGCACGCCAAGCTTCTCCGCGACGAGGGGAGCCGCCGGGACAATTTCGCGGCTGAGCACGCGCGCGGTCGGAATCAAGCCCAGGACCCGCATATCCTCGACGAAGCCTGTGAGTTCGGTGAGCTCTTGAACGATTCGGGGCGAAGCCACGAAGGTCCCTCGGCCGCGGCGAATTTCCACCAGGCCCTGGCGCACGAGGTTTTGGATCGTCGTCCGGATCGTGGTCCGGCTGACGTTGAATTCCCGGATCAGCTCCGCTTCGGATGGGAGTTGGGTTCCGGCCGGCAGCGCGCCGCTCGATATCCGGGCGGCGAGAATATCCTCAACCTGCGCGTAGAGCGGCAGCCGCGTTGAAGGGCTTCCAGGCATCGCTTCAATTGTAACCACTCTGGACCGGTCGACGAATATGCCGCGGGAAGCGCGCGATCCGGCAGGCGTCGCCGTGACCTTAGGTTGAGCGAAGGGGGAGCCATGTTTTCGGCAGGGACGCCAAAAACAAGACGATACAAACGCAGAGAAGCACGATGTCCTTGTACAGGAACTCGCCTGTGAGATTCCACGCGATCGGGTCCGTGGAGAGGCTCCATTTGACGACGCCGGGGGTCGTAAAGAAAAAAGACCAAGTGATGAGGAATGTGACCGTCCCCATCAAGGCGCTCAGGGCTGAGAGGAATGGGACGAACGCTCCCGCGGCGAGCAACACGGCCGTCGTGAGTTCGATCGTCCCGAGGAGATAGGCTTCGCCCCGGTGGCCGAATATGCCGAGCCACGAAACAAACGGGCTGTTTGAAATGTACACGGCGATGCCTTCAGCGGACTGGGGGGTGAACTTCTGGATGCCGAAAGAAACAAAGACCAACACCATCACCCAGCGAAGTATAGCCAGCGGCCAATATGAACCGAATCCCCTCTCGGCGATGTTAAAATCTTGAAGCATGGCGTCCTTTTCTCTGTCTGCGCCAGCTGGCCTTGCCGGAAAGTTTCTGACGTCTGTCATGGCCCCGCCAGGTTGCGATTTGGATTCATCGCAAGCACGCACGCGGAGAGTTCATAAGTTGGGGAAACCCCATCAACCTCACTGGCGCCGAGCAACCGTGCGCTCTTCGGCGAGTAGACATCATGATGTCATGATGTCTTGGAGTCAAGCGGAATTGCGGCAGGCGCTGAAAAGCTCATCAAAACGCGAAAAAATACGCGCGAATTACGCGACCGGGAGCGGCGCCGATCGCCCGCGGTTGAGTCTCGATCAGTCTTTGGGGCTTGCCGCGGGGTTTAGGCTGAGGCCAGAACGACCGCAATGTCGGAGCGCGCTTCGAGCCCTCTGTCTATGGCATTTTCTTGCTAAAACCAGAAACTTGGGCTACGATATTTTTGCCAGATTGATCCATCTTCGCTCGCCGATAGCCTGGCGGCGCAACGGAAGTTGCTGGGTGTCGAAACGTTCCGCGTGCAACCCAAGACGCGAGTGAAGGCTGGAAGAGATTTTTTTATTTGGATTCGCCGTAAGCGATTGAAAAGCCCCAATTCGACCAAGGGAATCCAAGGAAATGCAAGCTTTTTTCCTTGGTTTTCTTTGGATTTTCTTGGCCAAAACTCGCGTCCTGGTTGAATACGCCGGCCTCGCCCATCGCCGTCAGCCAGCGATCAGGCGTCGGCGGGCGAACTCAGGCCTGAGCGCGGTCCGATGGGAAAACGCCTCTTCAGCCGTTCGATCTGATCGGGGGAAACGCGGACGGTCAGGCGAAGCTTGCTCTCGTCATCGCGCCGGCTCATGACCTCGGCATGTTCGTAGAGCCAATGCAGTCCCTGCCCGTCGCTGGCGTCGAGCGTCAGTTCGAGTTCAGGCCGCCCACGAGCCAGGCGATCCTCGATCGCGGACAAAAGATGATCGATCCCCTCCCCGGTCGTCGCGGAAATGGCGAGCGGAGCGGCGTCTCTCGTTTCCTGCTCCTGCGCGAGCGCGTCGCGCGCGTCGGCGTCAAGCAGGTCCACCTTGTTCCAGGCCTCGATCATGCGATCGGCGAGGTTGGCGACGCCGATCTCTCCCAGAACCGCCTCGACGTCATGGGCTTGCGCCTCGCTATCGGCGTGCGAGATGTCGCGCACGTGCACGATGACATCGGCCGCGCGCACCTCCTCGAGTGTCGCGCGAAAAGCGGAGATGAGCGTCGTCGGCAAATCGGAGATGAAGCCGACCGTGTCGGAGAGGATCGCCGAGCCGCCATGGGGCAGCTTGATGAGGCGCATGGTCGGATCGAGGGTGGCGAACAGCATGTCGGCCGCCGTCACTTCCGCGCGGGTGAGCCGATTGAACAGGGTTGATTTGCCGGCGTTGGTGTAGCCGACCAGCGCGACAATCGGATAGGGCACATCGCTGCGGCTCGCCCGTTGCAGGGCGCGCCTGCGCTTGACAGCCTCGAGGTCCCGCTCGATGCGGACGATACGCTCGCCGATCAGACGACGATCGGTCTCGATCTGGGTTTCGCCTGGGCCACCGAGAAAGCCGAAGCCGCCACGCTGTCGCTCAAGATGGGTCCATGAGCGAACGAGCCGTGAGCGCTGATATTTCAGGTGGGCGAGCTCCACCTGCAGAGCGCCCTCGGCGGTTCGGGCCCTTTGGCCGAAAATCTCCAGGATGAGCCCGGTCCGGTCGATGACCTTGCAGCCAAAGGCCTTCTCGAGGTTGCGCTGCTGCGCCGGCGATAAGGCGCAGTCCATCACCACCAAATCGATCTCCTCGGCCTTGACCGCGGCAGTGATCGTTTCGACCTTGCCCTTGCCGATAAAGGTCGCCGGCCGGATCGCGTTTAACCCGATCGTTTCAGCGCCCATCACCGCAAGATCAATGGCGCGCGCCAAGCCAACCGCCTCTTCGCGCCGCGCCTCCGGACTGCGCAACGCCTCATTGGACTCTCGCGTAAGACCCGGACAGACGACCAAAGCGCGCGTGGTCAAACCCGATCGCTCCCGCATTTCTGTCGTTTCGCGACGCGGAGCGTTGTCAGCGGGGGTCTTCCTCTACCGCCTCGAACATGGTGATGGGGCTTGCCGGCATGATCGTGGAGATTGCATGCTTATAGACCAGCTGCGAATGTCCGTCGCGCCGAAGCAGGACACAGAAATTATCGAACCAAGTAACGAAACCCTGCAACTTGACCCCATTGACGAGAAAAATCGTGACCGATGTCTTCGACTTTCGCACGTGATTCAGGAACGTATCCTGGAGGTTTTGCGCCTTCTCGGTTGCCATTCGTCTTTCCGTTTGTTGGGCCTTTTCGGCCGGCGTTGTTTTTCGTCACCCGCGCCTTTGGCCACGCGCAGTTCCTGACTTCATATCATACAAAATAAGGCAAGCGAACTCATAGGCAGAAATACAATGTTAAAGGGTCTTCACGACCGCCGAGCAATGGACCCAGTTATGGAGACAGGAGCAAGGAACGGTCCATACGCGTGCCCGCTATTCGACCCCGAGAGACTTCAGCTTTCGATGCAGCGCGGAGCGCTCCATCCCAATGAACTCCGCGGTTCGGGATATATTGCCGCCAAAACGGCTGATCTGGGCCACCAGATAGTCGCGCTCGAAGGCTTCCCGCGCGTCGCGAAGAGGAAGGCTCAGCAATTTCTCGCCGCCGATGCCGCTCGGCACGGCCGGCACGAGCGCGCCGACCTCCGCCGGAAGCATCGAGGCCGAAATTTCGGCGTTTGGGTCGCCGAGTGCGAGGATCATCAATCGTTCGACGTTGTTTCTGAGCTGGCGAATGTTTCCTGGCCAGTCATGCGATTCAAGCACCGCCATGGCGTCCGATCCGACCCGGCGGGGCGGAACCCCCATACTGGCTGCCGCGCTCTTCAAAAAGTATTGAACGAGTTCAGGAATGTCCTCCCGCCGCTCGGCAAGCGAGGGAACGCGAACAGGCACCACCGACAGTCGATGAAAAAGGTCTTCGCGAAAACGTCCCTCGGTGATTGCCTCCGCCAAATCTCGGCTCGTCGACGAAATGATGCGCACGTCGACGGAAACACGCGAGGCGCCGCCGACGCGCAGAAAGTTCTGATCGACCAAAACGCGGAGGATCTTGGCCTGCGTCTCGCGCGGCATGTCGGCAATTTCGTCGAGATAGAGCGTACCGCCATGGGCCTCTTCAAGCGCGCCGACACGTCCCTGCCCTTCGATGCCGGATTCCACTCCAAACAGTTCCGCTTCCATTCTCTCGGGCGACATTGTCGGCGCATTGATGACGACAAAAGGACCGCTAGCGCGTGTCGAGTTTTCGTGGATCAACCGGGCGGCCAGTTCCTTACCTGATCCTGCGGCGCCCGATATCAGAACCCGCGAGTTAGCCGGCCCGAGTTTTTCGATGATCCGCTTGAGATTCGAGATTGCCGAAGACGAACCGACCATTCTGTCGGCGGAGCCGCCGCGCGCGCGCAGGTCGCTGACTTCCCGCTTGAGCCGCGAAGTCTCCAATGCCCGCTCCGCGATAAGCAGCAAACGATCGGCCTTGAATGGCTTCTCGATGAAATCGTAGGCGCCGAGCTTGATCGCTTTGACTGCGGTTTCGATATTGCCGTGCCCCGAAATCATCACCACGGGCACATTCGGATGCTGGCGCTTGATCGCTTCGAGCAGCTGCAGCCCGTCAAGCTTCGAGCCCTGCAGCCATATGTCGAGGAGGATCAGTTGTGGACGCCGTGCTTCAACCGCCGCGATCGCCTCGTCCGAGTCGCGCGCCAGACGCGCCCCGTATCCCTCGTCCTCCAAGATGCCGGCGACAAGTCCACGGATGTCGGCCTCGTCATCAACAATAAGAATGTCAGCAGCCATCAGTGCGAACCGATCCTCTCATTCTCCGCCGGCGTTGCGTTCTGTTCGGCGCGCTGCAACGGCAGTCTCATCAAGACTTTGGCGCCCCGGCCGCCATCGAGGCGCGGGGCTCCGTCGAGGAGCTCAACGCCGCCGCCGTGGTCCTCGAATATCTTGACGACAATCGGCAAGCCGAGGCCCGTTCCCTCGGCTCGCGTGGTGACATAGGGCTCGATCAGACGGCGCCGATCTTCGCTCGGAAAACCTTTGCCGTTGTCGCTGACAGCAATCTCCACAAAGCCCGCGCCATCCACGGATATAGTCGTCGTGACGACGCCTTTGCCATGCTCCCCCTTCAGAGCATCGATGCCTTCGGTCGCATTTTTCAAAACATTGGTGAGCGCCTGAGAAACGAGCCGACGATCGAAATCGACGAAAATCGGCTCATCCGGCAATTGCTCCTCAAATGTGACGTCTGCGCGGCCGACCCGCATCAGGAAGATCGCCTGGCGAACGCAATCGGTGAGATCGTCTCGCGCCGAGCGCGCTTTCGGCATGCGCGCAAAGGACGAGAATTCGTCCACCATGCGTTTGATGTCGTCGACCTGCCGGATGATCGTGTCCGTGCACTGGTCGAATATTTCCCTGCCCTCGACGATGTGTCGGCCGTAGCGTCGTTTCAGCCGCTCCGCCGAGAGTTGGATCGGCGTCAGGGGATTTCTGATCTCATGGGCGATCCGGCGAGCGACGTCGGCCCACGCTGCGGTGCGTTGAGCGGTCACGAGGTCGCTGATGTCGTCGAGCGTGATGACGCTGGCGCGGCCGTCACGTCCAGGACTTCCAGTGACCCGAACGTTGAGAACGCGCTCGCGGCCGTCCCGCAATGCGGTTGCCTGCCCTTGGTGAAGCCGCAGCCTGAGGGATCGAGCCTGTTCCCAAATGGCCCCAATGCTCGGCTGGATGGCGTCAAGGCGCCTTCCAATGAGGCCGTGTTCGCCGCCGAGCAGCCGATCGGCGGCGGCGTTCGAAATCGTGATGATTCCGTCATTGTCGATGCCGAGAACGCCCGCGGGCACCCCCGACAGCACCGCCTCAATGAACGCGCGACGCTCATCGTTGAGCGCGTTCGCGTCGATAAGGCCGGTCTGCTGACGCAGGAGCTCAGAGGTCATCTTGTTGAATGTGTCTCCGAGATGGCCGAGGTCTCCGTCGGATCGGCGGGTTGGCACTTGAACCTGAAGATTGCCGGAGGCGACCTCGTCCGCGGCGCGGATCAGGCCGCGGATGGGTCTGACCAGCCGATTGGCGAAAGAGAGGCCGAGCCAGATGGCGGAGAACAGCATGGTGAGCGCCAGGAGCACGAAAACGGTGGCAAAACCCAGCTCAAGGCTATGCCTGTGCGCTTCGAAGCGCGCCCAGATGTTGGAAACGAGCGCCGCATCTTCCGCGACCTTGGCCGCCAACGGGTCGATCCCTCGCGCAGCGTACAGGAATTGCCCGTCAGCCCCCGGAATCGGCCGAATGCCCACGAAAATGTTGCCGACCCCAAGAAAGCCGCAGAGCGCTTCACCATTCAGGGCGTCCCGGAAGTCAGACGGCTCAGGTTTGGCGATCAGCTTGTCATCCGACCCTTGCGCGACCACGATCGGAGTTCCGTCATTCTTCATGAGCGCCGCGGCGGTAAAGCCTAATGTCTTGGCGCGTGTGCTGAAATATGTGTTGAACTGAGTGGGATCCGACTGGAGCAGCAGGGCGCTGCGGCCGATATCGCCGGCCGTGAGTTCGACATCGCGCAACAGAGCGCGGCACTGGGATTCGCGGTAAAGCTGGGTAGCCTGGTTGGCTTCGTTGATGAAGGCTGCGACGTCGCTCATGAATCGCGGATTGATCGCCCACTCGACCGAAACCGTAGCGACAATCGCGGTGATGATGGCCGGGATCGCGGCGACCAGCGAAAACAAGGCGACGAACCGACTGTGCAGCCGTGCGCCCGCCCGCGCCGCCCGACGCGCCGCTCGCAGGCGGGCCAGCTCCATCGAAATGAGAATGATGAGAATGACGACGACCAAGCCGTCGCCCAGCATCAAAATGAGAACGACGGTCGCGGTTGGAATGATCGGCGTGAAGCCGGCAAAAACCAGAAACGTCGCCAAAGCGAGGAGGAAAGCCGCGCTAACGACGACGATACCAAAGCGGCCGATTGGCGGGCTGTCGTCCAGAAGCGGCGACCCCCGAGAATTGATGCTCGTCGTTCCAGTCAAATCAGCGAACCGAGGGCCGCGAAGCACTTCGCGCAACGGCGACCACCTTTAGCGCCCTTGTGGCAATCTGGCAACGATGTTGCTCATCTGCTGCGCGTAGGTCGGCCTCGCGAACGCCAGCGCGTGAGGTTCGCGGGAGGCAACTCGACTTGGCGTTCTCTCCGTCCAGCCCCAATCCGTTCGTAACCCGACGATCAAAACGGAGCGCAGGCTGAGCCGCGATTCCTCCTATGTCGCGAGTTCGTCAACACGCCGATCCGATCCGACGACGTCGCAATCGAACTCTCCGACGAGGAAGCCGCGATGCTCGACGGTCTTCGCCTGCCCGTCTACGGAGCCGACGACGGCGCCGCGTTGCGCGACATCCTGTTCACGTGCTGGGAGCAGAAATTCTCGGCGCCGCCGAGAGCGGCGCGCCGGCGATCGGCGACAGGAAGGCGTAAGTCGGCGCGATAGGTCAAAACTCAATGGCTTGTGCGAAGACGAGCGCTTTGAGCGAAATTGGACGAAGCTAACGCTTTGAACGCCCGCTATCGACGTCAAGCGGACATAGCAGGCCGCGATTCCGAAATCGCGTATGGGACGGTGAGCGGTCGTAGACTTGCGTGACCTGGAGGGCAGAATTCCGCCCGACGCCGAAATTCCCGCCGGCTTGCCGCTCGGCCGCCGCCGACGCACGTCAACTTTCTCACGTCGCCTCCGTCGGGCGAGGCGAAGGCGAAGGCGAAACTCAAATGGGATCAGAAGGCTTGGGTTCGGTCGACAGCAATCTCCCCTTCCGCCACGCTCCTGGGGGAACGCCGACAAACTTCTTAAACGCGCGATTGAAGGCCGCCTCGGATTCGTAGCCGACTTCAGCTGCTGCGCGCGCTACGCCAAACCCCGTCTGTTCGAGCAGACGACGCGCAAGCTGAAGGCGCCAGCCCGTAAGATAGTGCACGGGGGAAACGCCGACATAGTCGGAGAAACGCTCGGCGAAGACCGTACGCGAGAGGCCGGCTTCCCGTGCAAGCCGCTCCAGAGTCCACCCCTCGGCTGGGTGCGCATGAATGAGCCGCAGCGCCTTGCCGACATGGGGATCACGCAAGCCGGAGAGCCATCCGCGGGACTCGGCCGGGAGAGTTTCGATGTAGCAGCGGATCACCTCAACGAACATGAGCTCGCTCAGCTTTGCAAGAACCGTTTCCCCGCCAGCTCGGCCGCTGCCACCCTCTTGAAGCGCCATGCTGAACAGGTCAGTCACCCACCGTCCGCCATCGGTCGGTCTTGTCACGCGCAGCATCGGGGGAAGCGCCGCGAGCAGCGGGTTAAACGGCCGCGCGTCACAGCCGAGATAGCCGCAGACAAAACGAGTCCGCTCCTGCCCCTCACCGCCGCGTATGAGCGTGAACGGCAAATGCTTATCAACAGGCTTGTAGTACATCGCCATGTCCGGCTTTCCCCGCGCGCCCGCCTCGGAACCCATCACGTTGGGCGCGCCGCCGGGAAACACCACCACGTCGCCCGCATTTAGATTGAGAGCCGGCGCTGAGCCGTCGCTCAGAGCCGCCCAGCAGGACCCGGACAGGATGGCGTGAAAAGATATGACGTGCTCGACGCCCGGCATGACGGCGGTGGCAATCTCCGCCGTCCCCGGCGATTCGCCGGTCCAGGGGTAACCCGCGTCAATATCGAAATACACCGCGCCGTTGAGCCGCACGGCGCGAAGCACATCGGATAGGACGTCCATGCGACCGTTCCCCAATCCGCCGCGTCAATTGTAATGGCAACACGTCCCGACCCGCAACCTCGCTGAAGAACCCAAGTCAGCGCTTCGCCGACTTGAGCAAGAAAAGCGGACGATCGGGCATTCCAGCGCCGCATGCTAGAGACTAACGTTCGGAAGATTGTGAGCCACCTTCTTGGAGCGCGCCATGAAAGGCGACACCATTACCGGTTTCGCAGCATCCTTGCGGGGGTCTGTCGTTCAACCAGGAGATGCGGGCTACGACGACGCCCGCAAGCTTTACAACGCGATGATCGACAAGCGCCCAAAACTCATCGCCCGCTGCGCCGACGCCGCCGACGTGATCGCAGCCGTCAATTTCGGCCGCGACAATGGGATGCCCATCGCGATCCGGGGCGGCGCCCACAATGGGGCCGGGTTTGCCAGCGTCGACGACGGGTTGGTGATTGACCTGTCGACCATGCGTGGCGTGCGGGTCGATCCAAAGGGACGCACTGCGAGGGTGGATGCGGGCTGCACGACCGGAGAGGTCGACCATGCCACGCACGCATTCGGACAGGCCGTGCCCTTCGGAATCATCTCAACCACCGGAGTCGCCGGCCTGACCCTTAGCGGCGGGCACGGTTACCTTTCGCGCCAGTATGGCCTGGCCTGCGACAACCTCATCGAGGCCGACGTGGTGCTGGCCGACGGCAGCTTCGCGACTGCCAGCGAAAGCGAGAACAGTGACCTCTTGTGGGCGCTGCGCGGCGGCGGGGGGAATTTCGGCGTCGTCACCAGCTTCCTGTTCCGCACCCATCCGGCCAAGATGCTGCTCGGCGGGCCGATCATCTTCGACCTCTCGGACGCTGCCGTGGTGATGCGCTGGTATCGCGAGTTTTCGCGATCGGCGCCGGAGACGTTCGGCAGCTTCCTCGGGCTGCAGACCGTGCCGCCCAACGATCCATTCCCTCGGGAGCACTGGGGCAAGAAGATGACCGTGCTGGTGCTGGCGCACTCCGGCGACACGGCGGCGGCCGCGACCGCGATCGACGCCGTCCGCGCGGCCTTGCCGAAGCCGCTGATCGACTGGGTCGGGCCAATCTCTTACCCGGCGCTGCAGGGCATGTTCGACGCACTCAATCCGCCGGGGATGCAGTGGTACTGGAAGGGCGATTTCGTCGACACGCTCCCCGACGCCGCGATCGACGTCCATCTCGCCCATGCGGCGAAGCTGCCGAGCACGTTCTCCTTGATGCACCTTTACCCGATCGACGGCGCCGTGCATCGCCCAGCCGGCGACGCCACGGCCTGGGGTGCGCGCGATGCGATGTGGTCGATGGTTATCGCCGGCATCGACCCGAACCCGGCGAAAGCAGCAGAGCTAAAGGCGTGGGCAACGGACTATTGGGCCGCGGTGCATCCGTTCGATCGCGACGGCGCCTATCCCAACTTTATGATGGGCGACGAGGGCGAGGCGCGGGTCAGGGCCAGCTACGGCGACAACTATCCGCGCCTCGCGGCGCTGAAGCGCAAGTTCGACCCAGCCAACTTATTCCGTATCAACCACAACATCCGCCCTGCAAGCTGAGGGAGTTTTCGTGATCCGCAGGCGAGCCCGAGCCGGACCCAGCGAGGGCCGAAAGGCATCAGGATGACCCCAGACGCTGATTTCCCGGCCCTGTCCGAATTCATCACCGCGAAGGAGGGGCTGGAGGGTGTTCTTGGCAAGCCGGGCCCACGCGTACTCGCCAAGGTCGTGAACGCCCTCGACGACATGTGCCTTGCGTTCATCGCCCGGTCGCCATTCGTCATCGTCGCCTCGCATGACGCAGAGGGGCGCGTCGACGTCTCCCCAAAGGGCGATCCGGCGGGCTTCGCGCACGTCCTGGACCATCGGACGATCGCAATCCCCGAGCGCCCCGGCAACCTGCGCGCTGACACGTTTCGCAACGTGTTGCAGCAGCCCCGAGTCGGCCTGATCTTTCTTGTTCCGGGAAAGGGGGAAACGCTCAGGGTCAGCGGGACGGCGCGCATTGCGCGCGACGGGTGGGTGCGCGAGCGATTGGCCGTCGCGGGCCGCGTGCCGGAGCTGGTGTTGGTCGTGACGGTCGAAGAGGCGTTCATGCACTGTACCAAGTGCATGGTGCGCTCGCAGATGTGGCAGCCGCAGAGTTGGAGGCCGGAAGGGCTCGCCTCGATCGGAGAGGCGATGGTTGTTCATGGTAATTTGGACATATCGGTTTCAGAAATGCGCGCCCTTGCGGAAAATGATGAGCGCGAGCGACTGTACTGATTGCTGAGTTTTTGGATCCGGATCTCGACGACATCCAATGTTTGGCCAGCTACCAGCCGTTTGTGTCCCCCGCTCTCGTCGCGGGCCGTCGGCGAATGACCGCCAATTGCGCGAAGCCGACTTCTGCGACAACTCGTTACTTGTCTGCTTGGGGGCTGGTCGAACCCTCCGGCCCAAAATTTTTCCCGGTCAAATATTCCTATTTTCCGAACATTGTGCTATTGTTCCTCTTTTCCAGAGAAGCGAGGCACAATATGGAACAGATCCAAACACCCGGGCGGCGGCTCAATGTTCTGGGCAAGGCTGCGCGGAGGAAGCGGATTTTCGCACGGCTGCGCGAAGGCTGGGCCTATGACGAGATCGCCAGCGAGGAGCGCGTCAGCGCGGAGCGGATCCGCCAGATCGTTTCGGAGATTCTCGACAAGCGGGTGATCGACCGCGGCGTCGACCACGCGCACCTCCAGCTCGAACGCCTCATGCCCGCCTTGCGTATTGTCGGCGAGGCGATCGGGCGCGGCGAGCTCAAGGCGGTCGCCCCGCTGATCAAGGTGATCGACCGGCTCGACAAGCACCAGAACACGGTCGTGGCGAAATATTCGTATGGACCGGAGGAGCGGACGCGTCTGCTCGACAAGATCAATCGCATGGTCGACAATCTCCAGCCCCTCGACAACGAAGCGCCAGCCGAGCCGACGGGGGACGGCGACGAAAATACTTTCGCAGAAATTCCCGTGTAAGTCATTGAAAAGGCTCGATCAAGGAAATCCAAGCTTTTCCAACCCTCAAAAGCGGGGAGTTTCGCAGCGAAACAACGACGGGCCAAGACAATCCAAACCGAGGGGTCGGAGCGGCGCCGAGACCTCGCAAAATTACTTAATTAAAATGTAACTATCGCTGGCCCGAGCACCGCCGTGCCGATCCCAATCGGGCTGTGCGGCCGCGAGCAGACAGTCCGCTCACGTCGCCGATCTAACGAAAGCTCGCAACGCCGCGAAGGTTGAGATCGCGGATCTTCTTACGCAGGGTGTTCCGGTTCAGTCCGAGGATCTCAGCCGCCTTGATCTGATTGCCGCGCGTCCAGGTCAGCGTGGCGGCGATCAGCGGGGCCTCGAGGTCGTGCAGCACCCGGTGATAAAGCCCGACCTGAGGGCTTCCGCCAAACGAATGAAAGAGATCGGCGACGGCGCGCTCCATTGCGGCGTCAAACCCGTCTCCCGGGATCTGGGCGGCCGTCGTCCCGACGCGCTTCCGGCCATCGTCTCCCGCCGCTGCCGGCGGTGGAAACATGGGCGGCGCCCCGGCGCTGAGCTCGGATTCGATCAACCCCTCCCCGATCACCTCCTGGGGATAGAGCGCGGCCAGGCGACGGGTCAGATTTTCAAGTTCGCGCACGTTCCCGGGCCAGGGATAGCGACGGAGCCGCTCCATGGCCGCAGGCTCGAATGTCTTGACGGGAAGCCCCTCCAATGATGCGCGCTGGAAGAACGCGCGCACGAGGTCGGGAATGTCCTCCGGGCGCTCGCGTAAGGGGGGAAGACGGATCGGCACGACATTGAGGCGGAAGAACAAATCCTCCCGAAACGTTCCTTGCTGGATCGCGAAGCGGAGGTCCTTATTCGTCGCGGCGACGATCCGCACATTCGTCTTGATCGGAGTGCGGCCGCCGACCGTCGTGTATTCGCCCTGCTGCAACACGCGAAGAAGGCGGGTTTGGGCCTCCATCGGCATGTCGCCGATTTCATCGAGAAAGAGGGTCCCCCCTTCCGCCTGTTCAAAGCGACCGACGGAGCGGGCGGCGGCCCCGGTGAAGGCGCCCTTCTCGTGGCCGAACAGCTCACTTTCGATAAGATCACGTGGAATGGCGGCCATGTTGATGGCGACGAAAGGGCCGCCCTTGCGCTTGCCATAGTCGTGCAGCGCTTTGGCGACGAGTTCCTTGCCTGTCCCCGATTCACCCGAAATCATGACGGTCAGATCGGTCTGCATCAACCGGGCGAGAATGCGAAAAATGTCCTGCATCGCCGGCGAGCGGCCGACGATCGGCATCACCTCGACGGGCGCCTCCGGCTCCTCGCGCCGACGCTTGGGTTCGGCTAAAGCTCGACCCACGATGGCCACCAGTTCGCGCAGATCGAAGGGCTTCGGCAGATATTCGTAGGCGCCGCGCTCGGAGGCCTTGATCGCCGTGATGAAGGTGTTCTGCGCGCTCATGACAATGATCGGCAGATCGGGCCGCATCCGTTTGATTCGCGGCAAGAGGTCAAAAGCATTGTCGTCGGGCATGACGACGTCGGTGATCACGAGATCACCCTCGCCCGCCGCCACCCACCGCCAGAGCCCCGCGACCGTTCCGGTCGCGCGGACCTCGTAGCCGGCGCGGGTCAGCGCCTGATTGAGAACGGTGCGAATCCCTGCGTCGTCGTCGGCAACAAGAATATGCCCTGACGGCATCCCAACTAGCTCCTTCGCCCCCACGCTCGGCCGATCATCTCGTCGCCCGCAGCGAGCGCAACGGCATCAACACACGAAACATCGTTCTGCGAGGATGCGATTCGCACTCAATGATCCCTCCGTGGTCGCCAATCAGCTTAGCAACCAGTGCAAGACCCAGACCAGAGCCTTGGGCCTTCGTCGTAACGAAGG
>DATCEJ010000271.1:0-7668 GCA_036510135.1 Roseiarcus sp.
GCCGCCTTGAACTCGTCGCGTGCGGAGCGCTTGAGCAATTCGGCCGAATACCAGCCGCCCACGAAGCTCAGGCCAAACTCGGCAAGCTTGTCCTTGAGCGCGGCGCCATCGCTGGGCAGCTTGTGGCCTTTCTCCATGCCGACAACACCTGCTTCTTTTGCCTGGGCTAGACAGGTCTCGAGCGGTGTGTCGCCGCCGATTTCCTGCAGGTCGTCGTTGGTCCAGCCGATCGGGTTGGCGCCGATGCGAATGCTCATCTCAGTCTCCAACCCGCTGCAGCTTCTTCGCCTCCTCATAGCCGCGGCGCGCGGAATCGACTTCCGTCCGCTCGGAAATCGCCGGCACGGCGACGTCCCACCAGAAACCGCCGGCGTCGGTCGATCCCATCGGATCGGTTTCGATGACGATCACCTGGGTCGACTTGGCGGCTCGCGCCGTTTTGAACGCCGTTTCCAGGTCGGCGATCGACGTGACCTTCACCGCTTCCGCCCCGAGCGAGCGCGCGTGGGCGACGAAGTCGACTTCAGGCATCGCCTCATGCCGCACATCGCGCAGGAGGTTGTTGAACGGCGCGCCTCCGGTCGCCTGTTGCAGGCGGTTGATGCAACCAAAGCCGCGATTGTCGTTGACGACGATGATGAGTTTCTGCCCCAGCATCACGGAAGTGGCGATCTCGGAATTCATCATGAGATACGAACCGTCGCCGAGGACCACCAAAACTTCGCGGTCCGGCAGAGCCATCTTGACGCCGATCCCGCCGGCGATCTCGTAGCCCATGCACGAATAGCCGTACTCGAGATGGTAGCCGAGCGGCGCGCCGGCTCGCCACAGCTTGTGCAATTCGCCCGGCAGTCCGCCAGAGGCGCAGACGACGACGTCCGACTTCTCGCCCGCGCGCATGAGCGCGCCGAGCACTTCAGCGTCGGTCGGCGCCAGCGCGTTGGTCGGCGCGATGTAGCGGGCGGCGGTCGTCTCCCAATCGGCCTTGGCTTTCGTGGCTTCGTCGCTCCAGGCTCGCGGCGCCTTCCAGCCGTCGAGCTTGGAATCGAGCGCGGCAAGCGCCACCCGGGCGTCGCCGACCACGGACAAAGCCTGATGCTTGGCTGCATCGAAGGGCTGGATGTTGAGGCTGATCAATCGCCGGCTCGGGTTCTTGAACAAAGCCCAGGATCCCGTGGTGAAGTCGGCGAACCGCGTGCCGACGCCGACGATTACGTCGGCTTGCGAGGCGAGCGCGTTGGCCGCACCGGTTCCAGTGACGCCAACAGCGCCCATTGCGAGCGGATGATCGACTGGCGTCGCCGACTTGCCGGCCTGCGTCTCGCCGACCGGGATTCCATGGCTGGCGCAGAAATCGATCAGCTCCCGCTCGGCGTCGGAATAAAGGACGCCGCCGCCGCAGACGACGAAAGGCTTCTTCGCCTGTTTCAAGAGCGCCACCGCTTCCTCGATCTCGCGCGGGTCGGGCGCGATGCGGCGGATGCGGTGCACGCGCTCGGCGAAGAAGCTCGCCGGGTAGTCGTAGGCCTCGGTCTGTACATCCTGGCAGAAGGCGAGCGTCACTGGGCCGCATTCGGCCGGATCGGTCAGGACCGCGATCGCCCGTGTCAACGCCGGCACGATCTGCTCGGGACGCATGATGCGATCGAAGTAGCGTGAGACCGGACGGAAGCAGTCGTTGGCGCTCACCGTTCCGTCACCGAAAACCTCGACCTGTTGCAGAACGGGATCGGGCCTGCGATTGGCGAAGATGTCACCGGGAATCAGCAGCACGGGCAGCCGATTGACATGCGCGACCGCGGCAGCGGTGATCATGTTGGTCGCGCCCGGGCCGATCGACGTGGTGCAGGCCATCATCCGCTTGCGCCGCGAAGACTTGGCGAAGGCGATCGCGGCATGCGCCATCGCCTGCTCGTTGTGGGCGCGATAGGTGGGGAGAGCATCGCGGGCGGCGTAGAGCGCCTCGCCTATGCCGGCCACATTGCCATGGCCGAAGATCGCGAACACGCCCTCGAACAGCCGCTGTTTGCGCCCGTCGATCTCGACGTGCTGGGCGCTCAGGAAGCGAACCATCGCCTGCGCGGCGGTCAATCGCATCGTTGTCATGGGCTGCTTCCCCGCTTCGATCAATGCTTGGCGCTTGGCGGCGTTTCGATCTCCGCCCCGCGCGTCGTCCCACCTTTGCGCCAGAGATCGCACAATCGCGCAAATGCGGCAGCCATGCGGTCGATCGCCTCCCGATCGTCGATGCGGCCAGCAAACCACTCGACCGCCTGCTCGGCGAAGATCGTGCGGCCGACCGCGAAGCCTTTAACGACGCTACAATTGTGCGCCAGCGCGAAGGCCTGCGCCAGATCCTTTTCCGGCGCCTCGAGCCCAAGCAGCAACACGCCGCGGCAAAAGGGATCGCCGGTCTCGATGGCGCGGGCGATGTTGTCCCAACCCGCTTCGCTGGCTTGGCCTTCCAGCTTCCACCAGTCAGGCTGAATTCCAATCTCGTAAAGCCGCTCGATGACGCGCGCGACTGTGCGGTCGTCGACCGGTCCGTTCTTGCTGGCAATGATCTCAATCAACAATTCGCGCTCAAGCCGCCGCGCGGCGTCGTGCAAGCGCAGAAGTTCGCGTTCCTGCCGCGCCTTCATCTCCGGCGAATCGTCAGGGTGATAGAAGCACAGGCACTTGATCGTATGCGCGACCGGCCACTCGACGAGCTTGGCGCCGAGGGAGCCGCCGGACTCGAACTCGAGCGGGCGCGAGCCGGGCTCCTCGACCGGCCGGCCGATCCAGAAATTGTGATCGACGGCTCGAAACAGCGCCTCGCGCCCATATTTGCCGTCGAGCAGCATGCCATAGCCTGGCCGGCCGGCAGCGACCTTGGCGGCGGCCTCGACCGCGAGAAGCTTGAAGTCGCTGATGCGCTCGCGAGGGCTCCCCGCGGCGTCGGCGATCTTCTCAAGCTGCGCGCGATGGTCGATGGCGAACGCCATAATTGTCGGCGCTTCGGTTCGGCGCGTCGTCGCCCAGTGGATGTGGTTGAGCGCCTCGTCGCGGCGCAAAGCCCGATGAGGCGACCCGTGCTCGAGAAAGCGGCTGAGCTCGGCCCATGTCGGATATTCGGCCGAGCACAAGAGCCGCGAGACGGCGAAAGCGCCGTTGACGTTGGCATAGGCGCAGCAGGTCTCGAGCGGCTCGTCGCGCAGCCAGCCGCGTAGAAAACCGGACATGAAGGCGTCGCCGGCGCCGAGCACGTTATAAACTTCGACCGGAAAGCCCGGACCCTTGACGCCCTGCTCGAGTGAATCGGGAATGGCGCCGGGAAAGACGACGCAGCCCATCGGGCCGCGCTTAAGCACGAGCGTCGCGTGGCTCGTGGCGCGCACCGCTTTCAGCGCGGCGAGCGGGTCGTCGGCGCCGCCTGCGATCATCATCTCCTCTTCGGTGCCGACGATGAGATCGCATTGCGGCAGGATGTCGCTCAGGCTCTTCGTCACCTCGCCCGACTTGATATAGCGCTCCTCGCCCGCGCCATGGCCGGCGAGGCCCCACAGGTTCGGCCGGTAATCGATGTCGAACACGACCTTGCGTCCGGCGGCGCGCGCGATTCGCATCGCCTTCCGCTGGGCAGCGGCGGTGTTGGCGCGCGCGAAATGGGTGCCGCTCACCAGCACCGCCTTGGCGCTTTCGATGTAGGGAGGATCGATGTCGCCTTCGTCGAGGGCGCCGTCGGCGCAATTGTCGCGATAGAAAATGAGCGGAAACGACTTTTCGTCGCGGATGCCGAGCAACACAAGCGCGGTCAGCCGGACTGGATCGGTCTTGACGCCCGTGACATCGACGCCCTCGCGCGCGCATTGCTCGCGGATGAACCGGCCCATGTGCTCGTCGCCCACGCGGGTGATGAGGCCGCTTTTCAGGCCCAAGCGCGCGGTGCCGATGGCGATGTTCGTCGGACAGCCGCCGACGGCTTTGGAGAAGCTCGCCATATCCTCGAGACGTCCGCCGACCTGCGCGCCATACAGGTCGACCGACGAGCGGCCGATGGTGATGACGTCCAGGCGGGGATCAGGCGCCACGCGCGACTCCAGGATCAAGGTTCGATCGGCGGATCGGCTGTCCCGACCACGTTCTGATCGAAGTCGATGTTCGACCCGGTCATCAGCCCGGACTCGCCAGAGCAGAGGTAGACGCAGGCGCGCGCGACTTCCTTGGGATCGATCAGGCGCCCAAAGGGCTTTGCCTTCACAGCCTCTTCGAGCCAACCGTCCTTCGCCCCATGATAAGTCTTCATGATGCGGTCTTCGCCTGGCGTCGACATCCAGCCGATATTGAGCCCGTTGATGCGGATGCGGAATTTGAGCAGCGAATGGGCGACGTTGCGGGTCAATGTGGCGAGTGCGCCTTTGGAAGCGCAATAGGCGGTAATGAATGGCTGGCCGCCATGCGCGGACATTGACTGGATGTTGACGATTGAGCCCGCGATTGTCTCCCGGCGCATGATTCGCACCGTTTCCTGGATCAGGAAGAAGGGCGCGCGCACGTTCACATCGAAGATCTCATTGTAGCGCTCCTCGGTGGTGTCGAAAATATTGCCGCGGTCGGTCAGCGCGGCCGCGTTGACCAGCGCATCGACCCGGCCAAAGCGCTCGTCCGCCTTCGCGACCACCTTGCGGCAATCCGCGACCTTCGCGAGATCCGCCTGGACGAAGACAGTCGGGCAGTCGGCCGTCGAAAGTTCGCTGGCGACCCGCTCGCCTCCCTTGGCGTTCCGACCACAGATCACGAGCCCTGCCGCGCCACGCTCTGCGAACAACCGCGCGATGGCCTCGCCCAAACCTTGCGTGCCCCCGGTGACGATCGCCACCTTGCCGCTCAAATCAGCCGGGCCCCGATAGGCCGGGCGCGCAGACGCGCCGGCCGCAGGCGCGGAAGGACTGGCCATGGGCGTTTTCTCCTAAAGCTTCTGGCCACAGCGCGCAGCGGATCACCAGCTTGGCGCCGTTCCGGATCGCCAGAATGAAACAAAAATTCTATTCCTAAGTCAATATGGAACGTTTATTCTTTTTGCGGGCGCGGCGGAGGGATCGGCGCCTCGGAGGAGGAGCGCCATGAGATTTGGAATTATCGGGGCGGGTCGGATCGGCAAGATCCACGGCGGCAATGTCGCGGCGCGCGCCGACTGCGAGGTGGCCTTCGTCGCCGACGCGGACCCCGCGGCGGGCGCGGCTTTGGCCAAGGCGACTGGGGCTCAGGTCGCCGAAATCGATGCGATCCTCGCCTCCAAGGACGTTGACGCGGTCGCCATCTGCTCGCCGACCGACACGCACGCCGATCTCATCGAGCGCGCCGCGCGCGCCAAGAAGGCGATCTTCTGCGAAAAGCCGATCCACCTCGACGTCGAGCGCGTCCGCGCCTGCCTCGAAGTCGTCAAGCAGACCGGCGCGACGCTGATGGTCGGTTTCAATCGCCGCTTCGATCCTAATTTCTCCGCATTGCGAAAGCGCGTCGTCGACGGCGCGATCGGCGCGCTCGAAATTGTCTCGATCACCTCGCGCGACCCGGGGCCACCCCCGATCTCCTATATCGAGCGCTCTGGCGGTCTGTTTCGCGACATGATGATCCACGACTTCGATTTGGCGCGGTTCATTCTCGGCGAAGAGCCCGTGGCGGTGAGCGCGATGGGGTCGGCGCTGGTCGACAAGGCGATCGGGGCCGTTGGCGATATCGACACCGCCGTTGTCATCATGGAGACCGCATCCGGCAAGGTGGCGCAGATCTCGAATTCGCGTCGCGCAGCGTACGGCTACGATCAGCGGGTCGAGGCGCATGGCGTGGACGGGATGGTTCATGCCGCGAACGTGCGCGAGACCACGGTCGAGTTCGCGGGCGCGCACGGCTTCACCAGCGACAAGGCGCTCAACTTTTTTCTTGAGCGCTATGAGGCCGCCTATCGCAACGAACTTGACACATTCATCAGCGCTGTGAAGGCCGGAAAAAAGCCTCATCCTGATGGTGAAGACGGCCTCAAGGCCCTCGTGCTCGCTGACGCAGCCTACCGGTCCTGGAAGACGAAACAACGGGTCGCCGTTGGCTGATGGCGTAAAGGCCATCCCGCTTGCGCGTCAAGCGGCATGGCCCTATAGGCGGCGCTTCAACGGAAAGCAGGCATGGCGCAGGCCCAGAAACGACGTCCGGCTTTGAACTGGGCGCCGGTCGAAGCGCCGCCCCCGAAGCCGCCGACATTCGTCGATCGCCTGATCGACGCCATTGCGCGCCACCGCACTGGGCTCCGGCGGCTGGGCGTCGCGGCGAGCCTCATCATCATCGCCGGCGCGCTCACGATTTTCGCGCACACGCTCTCGCACATCGATCCGAGCAAGTTCAAGGCCGCAATCGCCGGAACAGGCGGCGATCAGATCCTTCTCTCTTTCGCCTTCACCACATTGAGCTATCTCGCGCTCACCGGCTATGACGGCCTGGCGCTTCGGCACCTCGGCATCAAGGTTCCCTACCGGCTGACTGCCATTGCGTCGTTCACGAGCTATGCGTTTTCGTTCACGCTCGGGTTTCCCCTGGTGACGGGGGCCGCGGTCCGCTATTGGGTCTATGGGCCGGCCGGCCTCTCCGCGGGCAAGATCGCTGGCCTTACCGCCGTGGCGGGGATCACATTCTGGCTCGGCATGGGGCTCGTGGTCGGCGTCGGGTTCCTGTCGGCGTCCGATCCGATCGCCGACATCGATCATTTCCACCCGCTGGCCAATCGCTTGATCGGCCTGGGCGCCATCGGCGTGCTGATCGCCTACATCGCCTGGACCTATTTCATGCGCCGACGTGACGCGACGGTTTTCGGCGTGAGACTGCCGGGTCCTCGGCTGACCCTCGGGCAAATGGCGCTCGGCGTGATTGACATCTGCTCGGCTGCCGCGGCGCTTTATGTCCTGCTGCCACGGGATAACGGCCTCGGCTTCCCAGCTTTTGCGACGCTTTACTCGTTCGCGTCCATGCTCGGCATCGCAAGCCATGCGCCCGGGGGCCTCGGGGTGTTCGAGGCCACGATCCTCCAGGGAGTCGGAGGCAACGAGGACGCCGTGCTGGCTTCGCTCCTGCTCTTCCGTGGCATCTATTACGTCGTCCCTTTCATCGCCGCGATGGCGATGCTGGGCGGCGTCGAGACGGTGCGCCGCTGGCGTTCGCTGCGTGAAGCGATGTCGGCCCGGTCGGACGGCTAGCGGCGATGAGCCGCCTCGACGCGCAAAAACTCGCCGACCTCGTGAAGTCGCCATTTGCCGCGCAACTGGTCGACGCCATGCCGGAGCCCGCGGTCATCGTGAGTTCGGATGAGCGGGCGGCTGCGGCGAACAAGCCGGCGCTCGGCCTTTTGCCGGGTCTGCGGATCGGCGATCCATTCGTGCTCGGCCTGCGAGCGCCCGATGTCCTCGACGCGCGCCGCCGGGTGATGGCGAACGGCGAAGCGGAGACAGTTCAGTGGAGCGAGCGCGTGCCGGTCGAACGGCTGTTCGACGTCACGGTCGCGCCTCTCGCGACGGCCGAGGGCGAAGTCGTGGCGACGCTCATCACCTTGCGCGATCAGACGGAAGCGCGACGCGTCGAGCGACTGCGCGTCGACTTCATCGCCAACGCCAGCCACGAGCTGCGCACGCCGCTCGCCTC
>DATCEJ010000272.1:0-4272 GCA_036510135.1 Roseiarcus sp.
GAGCCGCGCGGAATGGGGCTACGGAAAACGTTCTGCCGTGTGGGATTGAGCGGCGCATGAAGGATGGCCCTAATAGACATCTTCTTCCCCAGTTCGATCAGGGGAAATCCCGTGGAGCAGCGCTTTACATTTGATCAAGTGGCGAGCGTCTACAGCAAAGCGCGTCCTGACTATCCCGATGCGCTTGTCGATGACGTAGTCTCCTATGCCGATCTGAAGCCAAACGATAGGATTTTCGAAGTTGGTTGTGGCACGGGTCAAGCAACGAAGAGCTTTGCCGAGCGAGGCTTTCCGATCCTGGCGACTGACCCCGGTTCGGAAATGCTTCGTGGCGCACGCGAAAGCTTAGCTGGTTTCAGCAATGTTGAGTTCTTGGAGACCACTTTCGAAGCGTGGCTCCCGGAGCAAGCAGCGTTCCGGCTGATCATTGCCGCCCAGTCTTGGCACTGGGTGTCTCCGGAGGTGAGGTTCAAGAAAGCTGCGGAGGCGCTTTCGCGTGACGGCTCCCTTGCGGTGTTTGGGCACGTTCCGGTGGGGCTGCCGGCGCCGTTGCTCGATCAATTCAAGCGCATTTATTTGCGAAAAATGGGCAAATGGGGTCCGCCACCCGAAGTTTGGCGCCTTCCAAATGGTCCCTTCAAAGGATGGTTTACCGAGTCAGGTTTGTTCGAGCCTGTCGAGCACAGGCGCTACTTCTGGAAATGGCGGCACACGGCCACAAGCTATGCAGATTTTTTGCGCACGAGGTCCGACCATCGGATGATGGAGCCAGCGAAGCGCGATGAGCTGCTCGGTGACATCGCGCAAGCGATCAATAGTCACGGGGGGCAGTTCGACGTGGACTACGAAACCCATCTCTATATTGCTCGCCGCATTGATCGCAATTGAGCGACCTTCGGAAGCGGCAGGTTCACGACCTCGCTTTTGAAACCGGCTCTCTCGGGTCTTTCGACCTTCCGCCGGGCTCGGCGCCTCGCGCATCTGGGTGGCCCATGATTGGGATCCGAGACTTTCAACTTGGCGCCGTCCTGCGCCTCGGCCTTGAGCACGACATCGACCAGCAAGGCGTCGACCGCTTCTGACCCGCCCTTGAACAGAACCGCGGTGAGGGCGCTCGTGTGGACGAGCAGAGCGAGCGTGAAAAGTGTGTTGACGATGACAATCGTCCGAAACAATGCGCGCTTCCACCGGTCGCCCATAGGGCTGGGCGGTGATGGTCATCGGTTTCGCCGGCTGGGGCTGGCTCGCCTAGGAAAGCGTGGGCAAATGCTTGCGTAATTCGGAAATAAGCGCTATATGTATTTCCGTTAGCGAGTTTCGGCCGTCGACGGACGTTCGGCTTTGCGCAGAAGCGCCTGGATGACGAAGGGGCCGGTCCCGGTCAGTGCGGCTAAACCGTAAAGCTCACCCCGCAGCCGCAGGAGGCGACCGCATTCGGGTTGTTGACCCTGAACGACTGGCCCATCAGGTCGTCGACGAAATCGAGCTCGGCGCCCTTCAGCATTTCGAGCGACACCGGGTCGACCAGCAAAGTCGCGCCGTCGCGGGTCACCGCCACGTCGTCGTCAGCGCGGCTCCTTTCGACGTCGAACGCATATTGGAAGCCCGAGCAGCCGCCGCCCTTGACCGAGATGCGCAAAGCAGCGCCCGCTTCGCCCTTGAGAATCTTATTCAATCGCTTCGCCGCGCTGGCGCTGAGCGTCACGCCCTCGAGCACAGGAGAGACAGCCTCGTTCATGGGCTTAGCCTTTAATCGCTTGCGCCGTCGAGCCGGCGCCATCAAGAATCTCTGGACCCCAAGATATGGACGCCGGGCAAAGAGCGCAACGTCGAGGCGATCGATGGCGGAGGATACCAGCTTGACGCCTCGCGCGTCTTACGCCGCCGACCCCGCACGGGCGTCGCGCCTTGTCGCCGAGCCGCCCTCGGCGACGCGGACCGAGTTTCAGCGCGACCGCGACCGCATCGTCCATTCGACCGCGTTCCGCCGTCTCGCCCACAAGACGCAGGTGTTCGTCGATCACGAGAGCGACCATTTCCGCACCCGTCTCACCCATACGATCGAAGTGGCGCAGATCGCGCGCGCGCTGGCTCGCGCCTTGAGGCTCGACGACGATCTGGCGGAAGCGATCGCGCTTGGCCACGATCTCGGCCATACGCCCTTCGGGCATACCGGCGAGGACGCGCTCAACGCCTGCATGGCCGGGCACGGCGGCTTCGACCACAACAGCCACGCCTTGCGCATTGTGACCGAGCTCGAGCGGCATTACGCCGAGTTCGACGGCCTCAACCTGACCCAGCCGACGCTGGCCGGGCTCATCAAGCACAACGGGCCTTTGCTTGACGCCTCGGGCGCCCCGACCGAGCGACACCGGGCGCGCGGCGTTCCGGCCGCGGTCCTCGGCTACGACAAGATGCAGAGCCTGGAGCTAAGCCTCCATGCGAGCCTCGAGGCGCAAGCGGCTGCGATCGCAGACGATATCGCCTATGACGCCCACGACATCGATGACGGCTTGCGCGCAGGTCTGTTCTCGCTTGGCGAGCTTCGCGCCGCCGTTCCCTATGTCGATGGCCTGATGCGCGAGGTCGACAGTCTCCATCCCGGCCTTGAGCAGCCACGCGCAATCCATGAGCTGACGCGGCGCCTCATTACCCGGTTCATTGAGGACGCGATCGGCGAAAGCGGACGACGGATCGCCGAAGCCAGGGTCGATAGTCCGGAAGGGGTCGCCGCCGCCGGGCGAACGCTGGTCGGGCAGACGGCCGTGATCGAAGTGGCCGATCGCGACATCAAGGCCTTTCTCGTCGTCCGCATGTACCGGCATCCGGACGTGAGACAAGTCCGCGAGCAGGCGGATGCGATCGTGCGGCGCCTGTTCGAGGCCTATATGAGCGATCCATCCGCCATGCCCCCCGAATGGGCGGCCAAGGCCGACGGGCAGGGACGCGCGCGCGCTGTCGCCGATTACATCGCCGGCATGACCGACCGGTTCGCGATCGCCGAGGACGCCCGGCTTTTTGACGGCGCCGCCTGGCCGCGCTAGGTCGAACGGGCGTTCGGCAAGGCGAACGCGGAGGAGGGGGCGATGACATTCAGAATGCTGGCTGCCGCCGTAGCTTTGGCCGCCATGACAGCATCCGCGCGAGCGGACATCACCCACACCTTTTTCATCGAGGCGTCTGATTTCACGCTTGACGCCGGACCGGGCGGAGAGCCGCCGGCCGAGCCTGTGACCGTCAGCCTCACGGTGACCTTCGACCCGTCGAAGCCGATCTTCGCCACCACGTCAGGGCTGACGGTCAACGCGTTCAGCCTGCCGTTCAAGACCGAGTTCGCCTATAGCATGATAGCCGACACCCTCGTCTTCGGGACGGATCCGTCTCCGGCCGCGTGCGGCGTCGATGCCGACAGCTGGTGCGCCTTCGTCGCCGATGCGTCGGACGCCTTCCCGATTCTCAAGAGCCTCTCGGTGTCTTCGGACAATGGCGGCGTGTGGATTGCGCAACACACAATGTTCGACGTTGGACTTGGAAGCGCCGTGCCGGAACCCTCGACCTGGACCTTGATGCTTCTGGGCGTTGGTGCGGCGGCGTGGCGATTTCGTCGCGGCCGCCGGGCCGCGCCGCTCGGCGCCGCCCTCGGGAGCTGACGCCGCCGATTTGAGCACGGTCGATTTCAAGGGGCTTGCGGAGCGCCCGGCTTTTTGACGGGCCGCCCGACTTGCGATAGAGGCGCGCAGAGAGGCCCGTCATGGCCTGGCTCGTCACGGCCATCCACGAAGTTTAGCCGGCGGAAGGTCGTAACTTGCCGCGGCCTCGTCGGGCTACGTTTGGCCAGGCTCAAACTGGAAAAGGTCTTCCGGCATGACCGCGTGGATGGCCGGGACGAGCCCGGCCACGACGCCTGAAACGCGGCGCCCCGGCATTCATTGGCTCTTCCCACGGTAGGAATAATGAACGTTTTCGCCGACTTCCAGTCGCGCATCGCGAGCCTGCTCGAAAAGCGGATCGCGGCGGGAGACTTGCCGCGCGACCTCGATCTTGGCCGCTTCGTCGTTGAGCCGCCCCGCGAGTCGACGCATGGCGACCTCTCGACCAACGCGGCGATGGTTTACGCGAAGGAAGCGAAGCAGGCCGGCTCGAATCCGCGCGCTCTTGCGGAGAGCCTGGTCGCCGATCTCAGCCAGGAAGCGGACGTGCAGAGCGCCGAGGCCGCCGGCCCCGGTTTCATCAATATCGTCCTGAAGCCAGAGGTTTACGAGAAAGTCTTGA
>DATCEJ010000273.1:0-4275 GCA_036510135.1 Roseiarcus sp.
CAAAAAAAGAGCGGCCCGCAGGCCGCTCGATTTTCGTCAGAGACGCCTCTGCCTCACTCAGCGGGAGCGCGCGCCTTGCTGCGCGGCGCTGGAGCCGGCTCCAGCGCGGGAGCAGCCAGCGGCAGAGCGGGAACGGCGGCAGCCGCCTCGGCCTTCTGCGCCAAGATCAGCGTGTCGCGCATCGCTGCGATCGAGCGCAGCTTCGCCACCGCCGCGCCGGTGCCCGCCGGGATCAGCCGGCCGACAATGACGTTCTCCTTGAGGCCTTCGAGCGTATCGACCTTGCCGTTGACCGCGGCCTCCGTCAAAACGCGCGTCGTCTCCTGGAACGACGCCGCCGAGATGAACGAACGGGTCTGCAGGCTCGCCTTGGTGATGCCGAGCAGCACCGGTGTTCCGACCGCGGGCTTCTTGCCCTCGGCGGTCACCGCTTCGTTCGCCGCCTCGAGATCGGACGCGTCGACCTGCTCGCCGAGCAGGAAGTCGGTCTCGCCCGCATCAACGATGTCAACCTTCTGCAGCATCTGGCGCACGATCACTTCGATGTGCTTGTCGTTGATGAGCACGCCCTGCAGGCGGTAGACCTCCTGAATCTCGTTGACGAGATAGGCGGCCAGCTCCTCGACGCCCTTGATGGCGAGAATGTCGTGCGGGGCAGGATTGCCGTCGACGATATACTCGCCCTTCTCGATCACGTCGCCGTCCTGAAGGTGAATGTGCTTCGACTTCGGGATCAGGTACTCGGCCGCCTCGGCGCCCTCCTCACTCGGCTCGATGGTCACGCGCTGCTTGTTTTTGAAGTCCTTGCCGAACCGTATCGTGCCAGAGATTTCGGCGATAATCGCGTGATCCTTCGGCCGACGCGCCTCGAACAATTCCGCCACGCGCGGCAGACCCCCCGTGATGTCGCGGGTTTTCGCGCTGTTGATCGAGATACGCGCGATCACGTCGCCCGCGCGCACCGTCGCGCCCGGCTCAAACGAGAGGATCGATTCGGGCGAAAGCGCATAGCGTGCGTCGCCGCCGCGCGGGAGCTTGGCGATCTTGCCGTCCTTGCCCTTGATGATCATCGACGGCTTGAGGCCCGCGGTGCGCGGGGTCGAGCGCCAATCGGTGACAATGCGCTTGGCGATGCCGGTCGCCTCGTCGACCTGCTCCGACATCGACACGCCCTCGACCAGGTCCTCAAACCCGATCTCGCCGTCGATTTCGGTCAGGATCGGCCGGGTGAAGGGATCCCACTCGGCGATCCTTTGGCCGCGCTTGATCTTGTCGCCCTCGTCGACCTTGAGCCGCGCGCCATATTGGACGCGATGCACCGCGCGCTCGGCCCCGCTACGATCGGTGATGACAACCGCGACGTTGCGCGCCATCGCCATCAGGTCGCCGTTTGCGTTGCGCGCGAGGTTACGGTTGCGGATCTTCACCTCGCCATCGAAGTTCGACTCGATGAACGACTGATCCGCGAGCTGAGCCGCGCCGCCGATGTGGAAGGTGCGCATCGTCAGCTGTGTGCCCGGCTCGCCGATCGACTGGGCCGCGATGACGCCGACCGCCTCTCCCATATTGACCGGGGTGCCGCGCGCCAGATCGCGGCCGTAGCATGCGCCGCAGACGCCGTTCTTCGCCTCGCAGGTCAAGACCGAACGGATCTTCACCTCCTGGATTCCGGCTGCATTGATCGCCGGCATGTCTTCTTCGACAAACATCTTGCCAGCTTCGATGATCACCTTGCCGTCGGCATCGCGCAGCGTGTCCGCCGAGGTGCGGCCGAGAATGCGCGAGCCGAGCGACGCCACGACCGTGCCGGCGTCGACGATCGCACGCATGCTGATGCCGTTCGTCGAACCGCAATCGGGGATGGTGATGATCGAATCCTGCGCGACGTCGACCAGACGACGGGTGAGATACCCGGAGTTGGCTGTCTTCAATGCGGTGTCCGCCAGACCCTTGCGGGCGCCGTGGGTCGAATTGAAGTACTCGAGAACCGACAGGCCCTCCTTGAAGTTGGAGATGATCGGGCTCTCGATGATCTCGCCCGAGGGCTTCGCCATCAGACCGCGCATGGCGGCGAGCTGGCGCATCTGTGTCGGCGAACCGCGCGCGCCGGAATGCGACATCATGTAGATCGAGTTGATCGGTCTGTCGCGACCGTGCTCGTCCTTGCGCACGGCCGAGATGCCAGCCATCATTTCCTCGGCCAGCCGGTCCGAGCATTTTGCCCAGGCGTCGACCACCTTGTTGTACTTCTCGCCCTGAGTGATGAGGCCGTCGTTGTACTGCTGCTCATACTCTTTGGCCAGGGCGGACGTTTCGGCGATGAACCTCGGCTTGGAGTCCGGCACCACCATGTCGTCCTTGCCGAACGAGATGCCGGCCTTGAACGCCTCGCGGAAGCCGAGCGTCATGATCCGGTCGCAGAAAATGACCGTCTCCTTCTGACCGCAGTTGCGGTAGACGACGTCGATCATGTTGGAGATTTCCTTCTTCGTCATCAGCTTGTTGACGACGTCGAAGGGAATCTTGACGTTCTCGGGCAGAAGCTGACCGAGGAATAGGCGACCGGGCGTGGTGTCGAAGATCTTCGACACGCGCTCGCCTTTTTCGTTGTAGGTCCAGGCGCGGCCCTTGACCTTCGTATGCAGCGTCACCGCCCCGGCGGCGAGCGCGTGCTCGATCTCGCCAATGTCGCTATAGACACCGCGGATCGGGCGCTTGGTCTTCGGATCCTCCTCGTACTGGCCGACGTCGCCGTCTCGCATCAACGAGACGTAATAGAGACCGAGCACGATGTCCTGACTTGGCACGATGATCGGCTGGCCGTTGGCGGGATGCAGGATGTTGTTGGTCGACATCATCAACACCCGCGCCTCGAGCTGCGCCTCGAGCGACAACGGCACGTGCACAGCCATCTGATCGCCGTCGAAGTCGGCGTTGAACGCCGAGCAGACGAGCGGGTGCAGCTGGATCGCCTTGCCTTCGATCAACACCGGCTCGAAGGCCTGAATGCCCAGTCGATGCAGGGTCGGCGCGCGATTGAGCATGACCGGATGCTCGCGGATCACCTCATCGAGGATGTCCCACACTTCCGGCTTCTCTTTTTCGACCAGCTTCTTCGCCTGCTTCACAGTGGCGGACAGGCCTTTCGCGTCGAGGCGCGAATAGATGAACGGCTTGAACAGTTCGAGCGCCATCTTCTTCGGCAGCCCGCATTGATGCAGCTTCAGTTCGGGGCCGACCACGATCACCGAACGGCCGGAATAGTCGACGCGCTTGCCGAGCAGGTTCTGGCGGAACCGGCCCTGCTTGCCCTTCAGCATGTCGGCGAGCGACTTCAGCGGCCGCTTGTTGGCGCCGGTGATGACGCGACCGCGGCGCCCGTTGTCGAACAGCGCGTCGACCGACTCCTGCAACATGCGCTTTTCATTGCGGATGATGATGTCGGGCGCGCGCAATTCCATCAGCCGCTTCAAGCGATTGTTGCGGTTGATGACGCGACGATAAAGGTCGTTGAGGTCCGATGTGGCGAAGCGGCCGCCATCGAGCGGCACCAGCGGCCTGAGGTCCGGCGGAATGACCGGCACCTCGGTCAGGATCATCCACTCCGGCTTGTTGCCCGAGTGCATGAAAGCCTCGATGATCTTCAGCCGCTTGGCGAGGCGCTTGGGCTTGAGCTCGCTCTTCGATTGCGCGATCTCGACCTTGAGGTCCTCGGCGATCTTCTGCAGGTTCATGCCCTTCAGAATCTCGCGAATCGCCTCCGCGCCGATCATCGCGGTGAAGCTGTCCTGGCCGTACTCGTCGACCGCGCGCAGAAAATCGTCCTCGTTCAGAAGCTGGCGATCCTTGAGGGGCGTCAGTCCGGGATCGAGCACGATGTAGGATTCGAAATAGAGGATGCGCTCGAGGTCCTTCAGCGTCATGTCGAGCAGAAGCCCGATGCGCGAGGGCAGCGACTTCAGGAACCAGATGTGCGCGACCGGCGCGGCGAGCGAGATATGGCCCATGCGCTCGCGCCGCACGCGCGACAGCGTCACCTCGACGCCGCACTTCTCGCAGATGACGCCCTTGTACTTCATCCGCTTATATTTGCCGCACAGGCACTCGTAGTCCTTGATCGGCCCGAAGATGCGCGCGCAGAACAGGCCGTCACGCTCCGGCTTGAACGTGCGGTAGTTGATCGTCTCTGGCTTCTTGATCTCGCCGAACGACCACGACAGAATCTTTTCCGGGCTCGCGATCGCGATCTGGATCTGATCGAACGCCTGCGGAGCG
>DATCEJ010000274.1:0-5098 GCA_036510135.1 Roseiarcus sp.
TCGGACATGGGGCTCCTCCCAGGCAATGTGTCGCGCGGAGTTCCGCTCGCGCGCAAAAAGCTAAGACGCAACTATGCCCTAACGAGGGAAAAAGCGACAAGCCGGCCCGCGTGATGCTTTGGTCTAAGGCGCTCTCTAAAGACCGCCGAGCTTGCAGATGACCGCCCACTCCGCGTCGGTGACGGGTTGGACGGAGAGCCGGGACTGGGTGACCAGCGCCATCTTGGCCAGACGCTTGTCGCTCTTCGCCGCTTCCAGCGTCACCGCTCGCGGCAGCGGGCGCAATGCGCGGATGTCCACCATCCCGAACTTGGCCGTCGCGTCCGTCGGATCAGGTCGATAGGCCTTGCAGACCTCGACGATCCCGACGATCTCTTTTCCCTCGTTCGAGTGGTAGAAGAAGGCCTGCTCGCCGACCTTCATCGCCTGCATGTTGAGCTTGGCGGTATGATTGCGCACGCCGCTCCAGTCCGTGCCCGCAGCGCCAAGTCCGGCCACTTTCTCATAAGCCCAGGCCGAGGGCTCGCTCTTGAACAGCCAGTGCGCCATCGCCTAACTCAACGCCCGAAGTTTGGGTTCCCAACGCAGGAAAGGCTTAAGTGAGGAGCGCTCAAATTGCAAAGCGCTTGGGCCTCATTCCTCTCCCTTTGGTGGGCGCGCAAGCAGCGCGCTCACCGCGGCCTTAACGTCAAGCGAGCCTTCGATCAGGCCCTGGACGCAATCGGCGATCGGCATCTCAACGCCACGTTTGCGCGCCAACTCGGTGAGTGCGAGCGCGCTGAATTGACCCTCGGCGAGACCGCCCGCTCCCGCTTCGGCCGCGCTCGCGCCGCGTCCGAGGCCTAAGCCGAAAGCGAAGTTGCGCGATTGCGGCGAGGAGCAGGTCAGAACGAGATCGCCGAGCCCCGAAAGCCCCATCAGCGTCGATCCTCGCGCTCCGAAAGCTTCGCCAAATCTGCGAAGCTCGGCGAAACCACGGGCGGTGAGCGCGGCGACCGCGCTCGCGCCAAGCCCGCGTCCGGCGGCGATTCCGCAGGCGATCGCGAGCACGTTCTTCGCCGCGCCGCCAATTTCGACGCCGCGCACGTCGGTCGAATGGTAAAGCCGCAAAGCCGGCCCGCGCAGCGCCTCGCAAAGCGCGCGCGCCAGCTCTTCATCGCTCGAGGCGAGCGTCACCGCCGTCGGCAGGCCAGCCGCGACGTCGGCGGCGAAGGAGGGTCCGGAGAGAATGGCCCTGGGTCGGTCGGGCGCGGCTTCGCCCATGACCTCGGTCATGAACGCGTCCGTGCCGCGCTCGATGCCCTTGGCGCAGGTGACGAGCACTGCTGATCCTGGCGCCTTCGCCAGCCGCAGCGCCATCTCGCGGCTCGACTGGGCAGGCGTCGCGACCAGAATCGCGTCGCACCGGCCAAGCTCCGCAAGATCGGATGTCGCCTCGACCGCGCGCGCCAGGTCAACGCCGGGCAGCCGATCGCTGCGCCGCGTCGTCGCTATGGCGCGCATCCGGGCCTCGTCGCGGCCCCAGAGGATCACTGTACGACCGGCGGCGGCGGCCGCATTGGCCAAGGCCATGCCCCACGCCCCGGCGCCAGCGACGCCGACGACATTGACAGACCTCATGTCGTTTCGCGCTGCATTTGGCGCCCTCGGAATCAGGAAATGGCTGCGATCGCCGGGATTCGTCAGCTTCAGACCCGGCGGCGCTGCTATGCCATGCTCCTAGCCAAAACGTTCACCTACGCCTAGTTATGACGTTGGAGCCGCCGGGTGAGTTTGCTTGGGCAGCGAGGAGCTTAAGGACGATGCCGGAGATCGATCTGCCGACCGTCATATTCGCGCTTGTGGCGCTGTTTGTCGCCTGGAAGCTGCGCTCAGTGCTTGGCATGCGCCAGGATTCGGAGCGGCCCGGCGAGCTTATCGCCCCCGTGCGCCGCGCTCCAGGCCCCTCGAGCGCGCCTGTCGCGCAGCCGGACGCGGCGCCTTCTGCGCCGATTTCGCAGGCTCCCGCGGATCGCTGGAAAGGCGTCGCCGAGCCCGATCCCGCGGTCTGGAGCGGCCTCGACGCCATTGCCGGCGCGGATCGCAGCTTTTCGCCGCAAGACTTTTTGGCCGGCGCTCGCGGCGCCTACGACATGGTGGTCCATGCTTTCGCCGCTGGCGATTCCGACGCCCTCAAAAGCCTGATGTCGCCCGAGGCCTTCGCCAATTTCGAGAGCGCGATCCACGCCCGAGCCAACGCCGGACACACAATGTCGACCACGGTCGTCTCGATCGACAAGGCCACGATCGTCGGCGCTCAACTCGTCGGCGCGAATGCGCAACTTCAAGTGCGCTTCTCCGCCAAGCTCGCTTCCGTAACGCGCGACACGCAAGGCGAAGTCGTCGACGGGTCGGCCGATACCGTCGTCGAACATATCGATCTGTGGACGTTCGCGCGCGATATCCGCTCTCGAGATCCCAACTGGCAGCTGACGGCGACCGAATCCGAGCGCTAAGTCGCGTCTTGCCGCGAAAACGATCATGCCGCCCCGCCTCGAGGCCATGGATTTCGACAGCCTAGCCGGCTGGGGCGATGACGACCATCACGCGGCGTTTTGCGCCTTCGAGCGCTCGGCGCGGGCGATTGCCGCGAGCGAAACGCACCCTCGGCCGGCGCAGTCCGCGCCGCCCGAATTGATTGCGACCGCGCGGGCGGCGCTTTGCGCGGGCGTCACGGTGAAGCAAGACGCGCGCCGATTTTTCGAGACGCGGTTTCGACCTTTCCGCGTCATTCCCGAGAACGGCGCAGGATTCCTGACCGGATACTACGAGCCCTGCGTTCCGGCTTCGAGGGTCGAAACAGAGGCGTTTTGCTGGCCGATCCTCGCGCGGCCGATGGATCTCGTGACGTTTGGCGTCGACCCTGCGCCGGCCGGGTTTCCGAAGGACATCAGCGGCGCCAGGCGCGTGAGCGACGGTTCGCTCGTCCCTTACGCCGATCGAGCTCGGATCGAGGCTGAGCGCCGCGACCCGATCGTCTGGGTTCGCGATGCGGTCGAGGCCTTCCTCATGCAAGTGCAGGGTTCCGCGCAGGTCGAGTTTCCCGATCGCTCCCGCGCGCGCCTCGCCTATGACGGGCGCAATGGCCTGCCCTACACATCGATCGGCAAGATCTTGATCGAGGCCGGCGAGATCACTGAGGGCGCCATGTCGCTCGCGAGCCTCAAGGCCTGGCTTCGTCGCGACCGCGTCCGGGGATTGGACATGATGCGGCGCAATCGCTCGTTCGTGTTCTTCCAGCTCGTCGAGGATTTCGATGCCCACCTCGGCCCGATTGCCGGCGCTGGCGTGTCCCTCACGCCGCTGCGCTCGATCGCTGTCGACCGGACGGTTTGGACCTACGGCCTGCCGTTCTGGATCGACGCCGACCTGCCTTGGGTGGACGACACGCCCCGGCCGTTCCGCCGGCTCATGACCGCCCAGGACACGGGCTCTGCGATCGTGGGAGCGGCGCGCGCCGACCTCTTCTTCGGCAGCGGCGACGCGGCCGGCGCACGGGCCGGCGCCATTCGTCATCCGGCCGAGTTCGTTGTGCTTCTGCCGCGAGGGGAGGAGCCGTGAAGGAGACGCCGCCGCCCCGCAAGCGCCTGCGGCGCCTGAGCGACGAGGAGATCGCGCTCTGGACCGAAGTCGCGCGCTCTGTCGCACGGCGGCGCGGCGCGACCCTGCCTCAGCCTTTGAACCCCGTAAGGGCCGCCCGGCCCGCCGCCCCGCCCCCAACAGCCGCCGAGCCCCCTGCCGACCGATATGCGAAGCCCTCCACACCGCCGCCGCTCGCGCCGATCGAACGACGGCTCAAGCGCGAGCTTTCGCGCGGACGCGCCGCGATCGACGCGGCGCTCGATCTGCATGGGCTAACCCAGGCCGAGGCGCATCAAGCTCTGCGCGGATTCCTGCGCCATAACCAGGCGCGCGGCGCGAGGCTGGTCATCATCGTCACCGGCAAAGGCGGCCCGACCGATGCGTTTAGCGGGTGGCCGAACGAGCGCGGCGTGCTCAAGCGACTCACCCCGCAATGGCTGCGCGAGCCTGACCTGCGCTCGGTCGTGCTCGGCTTCGAGGAAGCCGGACGCGCACACGGCGGGTCCGGCGCGCTCTATGTGCGGCTCAGACGCCTCCAGGTTCCTTCGGGCCGTCCCTAGCCGAACGCGTAAGCTCCGGCCAGAAAGGGCGTTCTCTCACTTTTTCTTGGCGGCGCCGCATTCCCGGTCCAGATGATGGGCCGCCGCATCGCCCTTGACGCCGATGTTTTCCATGGCCTCCGAGCCGAGCTTGATCGATCCGCCTGTGAGGACCCAAGACCCGTCAGGGGATTTGGTCCATGCGCTGCACGGGATGAGGTCAATGTCGCCCGGCCAGCTCTGCACAGTCCAAACTTGCTCGTCAGCGCGGACGGAGGCGATCGTCGCAATGAATATGACAGCAGTAAGAATCCCTAGTCTTGACATGTTCGCTTGTCTCCGCTTCCTCTGACTTCAATGCCCGGCGAACGCGCGGGCCCGCAAGGTTGGGACTGGCGCACACCAATTCTTCCGTGCAGAGCGGACGCGTTGGGGGCTTCGAGCCCGCGCCGGGACCGGGGCTCGTTCTAACGCCATTCCGTCCTGTTCGAAAACCCTTTCGTCTCCCCGCCTTGCCGCTCCGCCGGGGCGCCGCTATAAGCCGCAGCGTTTTCCCGCAACACCCCGAACAGAGATCAAGACGCCATGGCCGTCCAACGCACCTTCTCGATCCTCAAGCCCGACGTCACCCGCCGCAATCTGACGGGCGCCGTCAATCAACGGATCGAGGCGGCAGGGCTTCGCATCGTGGCGCAGAAGCGCGTGCATATGACGCGCGCACAGGCGGAGACGTTCTATGGCGTGCATCGCGAGCGCCCGTTTTTCGGCGAATTGGTCGAGATGATGACCGCGGCGCCCGTCGTCGTGCAGGTGCTCGAAGGCGAGGACGCGATCCAGCGCTATCGCGACGTGATGGGCGCGACCAATCCTGAGAAAGCCGCGGCCGGGACGATCCGCAAGGACTTCGCGCTGTCGATGGGCGAGAATTCCGCTCACGG
>DATCEJ010000275.1:0-2124 GCA_036510135.1 Roseiarcus sp.
ACCGCGCGCTCGCGCTCGACCAGGCGGCGCGCGACATAATCCGCGACAGCAGCAACGATCGTGTCGATCGATTGGCTTTCGGCTATCAGCACGCGGCCGTTGCGCGTGTCCTGGAAGAATCGATAGGTGCGCTTATCGTGCGCCATGTCGACGAATGCGATCATGTCGAGGAAGAGCCGCGGATGCTCGCTCTGCGTCAGCGCCAGATCAAAAAGGTCGAGCCCCTGAGGCGTCTGGTCGACAACCGGCTCCAACGCGCTCTCAAGCGCCTTGAGGCGGACAATCTCGAGCTCGCGCACCTCCGCGATCGCATCGGCGCGCTCGGCGTTCTCGACCCGAGCCTGCCGGATCGAGGCGGCCAGGTCCGGCTCGACCGGGACGTTCTGAGGCTTGTCGTCCATCGACTCGTATTCTGTCAGCTCCGTCGCCGCGAAGGTAGCCTGAATCCGCCGGATCGCAAGCTTGCCGCGGCGCCGCGAGGTTTCAGCGAAAATCGGCGCCATTGATCATCACGTTGAGATTGCCGATAAGCCCGGCGCGGCTGATCGCGGCCGCGTGCGATGAAGGTTGTGAGCGATGAGCGGCGCGGATCTTATCGATTTTTCCCCCGAGGTCGCCGAGGCGCGCTCGGCCAGGAAACCGATCGTCGCGCTTGAATCGACGATCATCACCCATGGCATGCCCTACCCGCGCAATGTCGAGACGGCGCGATCCGTCGAAGCGGCGGCGCGCGAGATGGGCGCCGTTCCGGCGACGATCGCGGTCATTGACGGCCGCTTTAGAGTTGGTCTCGACAGCGAGGAGATCGACCGGCTCGGCCAACTCAGCGGCGGCGTCGTCAAGGCCTCGCGGCGCGATCTGGCCCTGGTCGCCGCCCGCAAAGGCTCGGCGGGCACGACGGTCGCAGCGACAATGTTCATTGCTGAACTCGCGGGCATCGAAATCTTCGCCACCGGCGGCATCGGCGGCGTCCATCGCGGCGCCGAGGAGACGTTCGACATCTCCGCCGACCTCATCGAGCTTTCGCGCACCCGCGTCGCGGTCGTTTGCGCCGGCGCCAAATCGATCCTCGACATCGGCAAGACGCTCGAGTTCCTCGAGACGCAAGGGGTCGCGGTCGTCGGTTACCACACCGACGAGTTCCCGGCCTTCTACGCCCGCTCGTCCGGCTTTAAGCTCGAACATCGCTGCGACGGGCTTCACGATCTCGCCCGGATGATCCGCTTGCAACGAGACATCGGCCCCGGCGGGCTCCTGATCGCCAATCCCGTCCCACAGGATCACGCCCTCGAAGAGGCCGCGATCGAAGCGCGCATCGCGGAAGCCGTCGCGGAAGCCAAGACGCAAGGCGTAGGCAAAAAGGAGGCGACGCCGTTTCTCCTGCAGCGGGTGGTCGAGCTGACCGGCGGACAAAGCCTCGAGGCCAATGTCGCGCTGATCAAGAACAACGCCATGCTCGCCGCGCAGGCGGCGGTGGAGCTCATGAAATTATAAACGCCCGAGCCTAATCTGCGGCCGGGACCGAATGATGTTCGTGAGCGATCATCCATCGCCCGTCGACTTTTCTCAAGGCTATTGTCAGACGAAAATCGAGCGCCTCGGGCTTGCCCTCGGACCCGGGCCCCTCGCAGCGCAGCCTCGCAAAGGCGAAGGCGACATCGGCGCCGGCCGTCACGTCCATCTCCTGAATGTCAAAGCGGACCGGGTCGCTACACCAGGAAAAAAAGAGGTCCCAGCTCTTCCTGTAAGCGTCGAGCCCAACGCTTTCGAACGGCGGCGGAACATCGAACATCACGAAATCGGCGGCATGGCTTCGCAGAATTCCAGTGTAGTCCTTCCGCCGCACGGAATCCGCCCACGCTTCGATCAAATCCCGGACCGCAGCTTCATCATCCGAGATGTTTCGCTTGTCCGCCATTGCCGGTCCCCATTAAGCTCGATTGTTGGCGTGTGGCGGGAGGAGGCCCGATGAAAACTTGTCGGCCCGCCCTGATGTTCGCGGTGTTCATTCTTTTGGCGTCGGAGGCTTTTGGCCCATGCAGAAAGAAGAAGGGATTGTCAAAATTCCGAGCCGTCACTCCGTGGACGAGACGGTCGACAAGCTCAAGACCATTCTCAAATCGA
>DATCEJ010000276.1:0-2323 GCA_036510135.1 Roseiarcus sp.
GGCGGCTTCCGCTCGCCGATGGCGATCGCGGTGATCGGCGGCCTCATCATGTCGACGATGCTGTCGCTCGTTTTCGTGCCCGCCGTGTTCACGGTGCTCGACGATCTGGGCGGGTTCACCTGGCGCTTGCTCAGTCGCTTCGTCGGCGATGTGGAGGAACCCCAGGCGGAAGCGGCGCAGGCGCCCGCGCGCACCCGGCCGCCGGCCACGATCAGGCCGCGGCCAGCCTCCGAGGTTTCGGTCGCGGCGGAGTAAGAGCACCCAGTACAACCTGTCGGGTGTGTGAGCGGCGTCACTGCGAGCGCGGTTCCCTTGCGCTAGCACCGGAGGATTGTCGCAAATAAATTTAGCAACGCGGCGCAAACGGCCGCGAGGCGATCAGACGTTAGAATCGGCGGCGGGCACGCCTTAGTGGGCCACCGAAGGGGGTTCTTCGGGGTCCGCCGCCGTACGTCTGAAGGCGCCCAGTCCGGCGGGACAGTTCTCAACCTATCACCGCTCAAACCCGAGCACATGGTGTGATCCAGGTCACGGCACGGAATTTGCGCAGATCCTATGTTGCAACTCGTCACAACGCGATGGTTGCACATTTAGCCGAGGGCATGGGCAAACGCCCATCGGCCAAAACCAAGCAAAAGCTGGGGACGCAAATGTATTCTATCCTGGTTCTTATTTGTTCGACCGCGCTATCGCACGCGGATTGTCAGGCTCAAACGGCGGTTGACGTGGTTCGGGGTCCGACCGTCGACAGTCCAATGATGTGCGGATTCAACGCGCAAGCGATGATTGCCGGCACGGATCTTGTGCAAAATGACGGTACGGAATACGTCAAAGTCATGTGCACGCGTGCGCAGAACGCCGAGCAATGGGTCGCCGAAGTCAAGGCGCGCAAGTCCGCGATTCAGTAGGCGGGCTCGACGGGCCCGCTCCGGACGCCGCCTTCGGCGCTACGATCGACTTCCTTTCGCAATCGACATGGATCGCGAGGGGAAGACGTCGTTGATGACGTCAACCTGGGCCGGATCGAGCGCGATCTTGCCGGTGAAGCCGTCGCGCCGCGCGGCGAGCGCCTCGGCGCGCAGGCCCCCCAGGTCGCGGATGTTGGGGAAGGCCGTGTCGATCGCGGCGACGCGCGCCGACGTCGCGGCGAGTAGCGTCAGCTCTCGCGCCAACCGATAGGGGCCAAGGGCGCCGCCAAGATGATCGCGGCCGGTCTCGGCTCCGATATCGGCGCGCAAGGCCTCCGCGCTCCAGGCGATTCCGATGAGCCGCGCGCTCGAGCCGCGATAGCCTTCCATCTGAAACAGAGACTGGGCCGTATCCGCGACGGCGATGATCCGCGTCTCCCCGTCAGTGAGGGCGAACTTAGCTTCGCGCACCGCGAGCTTGGCGGAAAGCTGCTGGACGCTCGCGGCGCCGAGGCTCCCGGGGAGCAGGATGGCGTCGGGCGCGCCGGCCATTGCCTCGTCCAGATCGGCATCGGTCTCGCCCGAATCGACCGCATGGGTCCTGACGATGAGCGCCGGCCCTCCGCCCTGTCTGCGCGCCTCTTTCAGGAAGCGCGTCGCCGCGGCCCGCGCCCCTGCCCTCCTCGCTGGAGCCGCACCAGCGAGATCGACAACGATTGCGTCCGCGCCGCTGGTCAGCGCCTCGGCAAGCCGCTGCTCGTCCGCCGGCGCAATGAGAAGCGAGCGCATCGCGCTCAGGCCGTCAGCATCTCAGGTTCGCGCCGGCGCATGAAAGCGGTGCGGCGGCACTCGGCGACCAGCGTGCCGTCCTGCTTGAACGCGCGGTGCCGGAATTCGACCAGCCCTGCCTCTGGACGCGACTTGGAGGCGCGCATGGCCAACACCTCCGACTCGACCCGAATCGTATCGCCCTCGAACAGGGGCGCCGGGAAGATGACATCCGTCATGCCGAGATTGGCGATGGTCGTGCCGACCGTGGTGTCGTTGACGGAAATGCCGATCATCAGCCCAAGCGTGAACAGCGAATTCATCAACGGCCGGCCCCATTCGGTTTCGGTCGCGCAGAAATGCGCGTCGATATGCAGCGGCTGCGGGTTCAGCGTCATGTTGGAGAACAGCATGTTGTCCATCTGGGTGACCGTGCGGGTCAGCCCGTGGCGAAACACCTCGCCGATCGAGAACGCCTCGAAATAGAGGCCGCCACGCGGATGGCGAAGAATTCCGGTTTCCATGGAGGCTCCGATCACAACTTTAAGTTGATTTTAACCATGCGTGTGCAATCTGGGCGATTAGCACCTACCGCCATGACCGGCGAGGGAGGCCGACGTGCACGCCAACCTTCCAATGACCGAGCT
>DATCEJ010000277.1:0-5377 GCA_036510135.1 Roseiarcus sp.
CTTCCCCTCCCGTGCAAGTCGCACGTTGCCTCCAGTCCACGTCATTAGATAATCATTTCGGACGCGAATGAAACGATCGCGCAAATTGCGCCCACCAAGATATTTTGACTAGGAGCGCAAGCGGAATGCCCGGCGCTCCACGACCCTCATTGGTCCCCTGACGCGAGGCGGGCGGCTCGCAAGACGAAGCAGGTCTGGGAGTAGACCAAGTCCGTCGACAGCCTCTTCCTCGTGAGGGCGAGGGAGGGGTCATCCTCACAAGGAATTCTCACCCGCCTCGCGACCCCGGGTGAAGGGGGCCGGATCATCGCACCGGCAATGATGACCGTCCTGGTCCCGAATTTGCTGGCTAGCCAAACGCGGGCTATGTACCACAGCATACAACGCGCTGCGAGTCCTCCTGGCAAAGATGGGGAGCCGCGGACGCCGGATGCACGTCCAGCGAGCAAGGGGAAATCCTCCATGAAACTGACCGCGCTTGCAGCCGCGTTCGTGGGTTTTCTGACTTCACTCGCGGGGCCGGTCCATGCGGACGTGACGCATGTCGCCGTCGCCGCCAATTTCACCGAGCCGGCGAAAGAGATCGCCGCTTTGTTCAAGCAGAAGACGGGCCATGAGGCGGTGCTGATTTTCGGCGCGTCGGGCGCTTTTTACACACAAATCACCCATGGCGCGCCGTTCGAGGTCTTTCTGTCGGCGGACGCCGAGCGCCCGAAGATGGCGATCGACAACGGGTTCGCCGTTCCCGATAGCGTCTTCACTTACGCGATCGGCCAGCTCGTGCTGTGGAGCCGGGTCGTCGATGTGACCAACGGCGAAGCAGCGCTGAAGGCAGGGAACTTTCAGAAACTCTCGATCGCCAATCCGGTCGCCGCGCCCTACGGGACGGCTGCTGTCGAGACCATGAAAGCACTCGGCGTTTACGACACGCTGAAGCCGAAGATCGTCCAGGGCAACAGCATCGCGCAAGCGTTTCAGTTCGTCGACACAAGGAACGCGGAACTGGGTTTCGTCGCGCTGGCCCAACTTCACGGCGTGACCGAGGGGACACGCTGGGCGGTTCCAATGAAACTTCATCGGCCGATCTTTCAGGACGCCGTGCTCCTGAAGACCGGGGCGAATAGCGAAGCCTCAAGGGCCTTCCTCGCCTTCCTCAAGGGCCCGGAAGCCCGCGCCATTATCGCGAAGTTCGGCTACGCTCTGGAGATAAGCTAGGCCACGCGGCCACGCGCATGCTTGGCATGCCTGACGAAATCTGGGTTCCGATCAGGCTCACGATCGAACTCGCGACCATCTCGACGCTCGCGCTGCTCGTCGTCGCGACCCCGCTCGCCTGGTGGCTCGCGCGTTCGAAGGCGTGGTTCAAGGAGGCCGCCGCCGCGATCGTCTCGCTGCCGATGGTGTTGCCCCCGACCGTGCTCGGCTTCTATCTTCTGATTGCGCTCGGTCCGGACGGACCTGGCGGCTTGATCGCCTCCTTATGGGGCGGGCGCACGCTCGCCTTCACCTTCACCGGCCTCGTCATCGGCTCGATCATCTCGTCGATGCCATTTGTCGTGCAGCCGATCCGCAACGCCTTCGCCGCGGTCGGCGACCGGCCGCTCGAAGTCGCATCAACGCTGCGGGCTTCGCCCCGCCGCGCCTTCTGGACCGTCGCCCTGCCGCTCGCGAGCCCCGGTCTGCTGACCGGCGCGGTCCTCGGCTTCGCCCATACGGTCGGCGAGTTCGGCGTGATCCTCATGATCGGCGGCAACATCCCCGGCCGGACTCGGGTCATGTCGACCGCGATCTTCGACTTCGTCGAGACGATGCGCTGGCGCGAGGCCAACCTTCTCGCCGGCGGCATGGTGGCGTTCGCCTTCGTGGTTATCCTGGCGATGACTTTGCTCGAAAAGCGCTTCACGCGAGCGGGCGCGTGACTGCGAGTCACGCGATCCGGGCGCAGTTTCGTGGAACGATCGGCAAGTTTGCGCTCGACGCGGGCTTCACCGCGCCGGCCAAGGGCGTGACCGCCCTGTTCGGACCATCGGGCTGCGGCAAGACCACCGTCCTGCGCTGCATCGCCGGTCTTCTGCGCATCAATGGCGTTTGCGAGATCGACGGCGAAGTGTGGCAGGATGAAAACGGCGCGTTCCTGCCGACGCACAAGCGTCCGCTCGGATATGTCTTCCAGGAAGCCAGCCTGTTTCAGCACCTGTCCGTGCGCCGCAATCTCCTGTTCGGCGCGCCGCGCCACGGCAGCAACGGGACCAAAGGCGGGATCGTCTTCGACGAAGTGGTCGAGCTTCTTGGGATCACGCGGCTGCTCGACCGATCACCGCGCAATCTTTCGGGCGGCGAGCGCCAGCGGGTCGCGATCGGGCGCGCGCTCCTGTCGCAGCCGAAGCTTTTGTTGATGGACGAACCGCTCTCGGCGCTCGACCGCGCGACCAAGAACGAGATCCTGCCGTTCCTCGAGCGGCTGCGCGATCACCTGAATCTGCCCGTCGTCTACATCACGCACGACATCGCCGAGGTCGAGCGCCTCGCCGATCAGATGGTGCTGATGGACAAGGGACACGTGATCGCCGCTGGCCCGCTTGAAGACTTGCAGAGCGATCCGTCCCTGCCGCTCGCGGCTGCGCGCGACGCAGCGGTGGGGTTCGAGGGCGTCGTGCAGGCGAGCGACGAGACTTATGGCCTCGTCACCCTCAAAGTTCAGGGGGGGTTGCTGACGGCGCCAGCGCCCCCGGCCCAAGTCGGCGAGCGGCAGCGCATCCGTGTCATCGCCAGCGACGTGAGCCTAACCCGCGAAGCACCCGCTCCCAGCTCGATCCTCAATGTCCTGCCGGCGCGCATCGTGTCGATGAAACCCGTGGACTCGAATGAGATCATTGCCGTCGTCGCGCTTGGGGCCGACGGCGCTGGCGCCCGCCTGCTGTCCCGTCTCACGCGAAAGTCATGGGAGGCGCTCGACCTTGCGGCAGGACTGAGCGTCTTCGCGCAGGTCAAGGCGGTCGCGCTTGCGCCGGGGCGCGGCGAATTGGGCTGACAGGCTTAAGGCGCCCTCGATCCGCTCACGCCTAAAGCTCGCAAAGCACGGGGCGCGTTATAGCCAACGCGAACGCTTGCCGCTGCGGCGTGATTCGCCCAGATTGTCCCTCCAAACTCATGGCTCTTCAACTGGTCGTGCGGCGCGCCGTCGTTGGCGTCACGCCGCACGACGGATCGAAACATTGGAAACAACGACAAGCTCATGCCGACACTGAACCGTCGGGAGACTCTGAAGTCCACCCTCGCCGCAGGCCTCGCAGTGGCGGCGGCCGGAAAGCTCGCCCCCGCCATAGCAGGCGAGATGGTCAACCTGCCGTTCCGCAACGGCGAGCGCCCTCTCGTCGCCTATCCACAGAAACGCCCGCTCATCGTCCTCACAAGTCGTCCGCCGCAATTGGAGACGCCGTTCAGCGTGTTCAACGAGGGGATGTTCACGCCGAATGACGCGTTCTTCGTCCGCTATCACTTGGCCGACATCCCGCTCGCGATTGACCCGGACGCGTATCGTTTGAACGTCCAGGGCAAGGTCGACACACCCCTATCGCTGTCGCTCGCGGAGCTGAGAAACGGCTTCGAACCGGTCGAATTGGCCGCGGTAAACCAATGTTCGGGCAACAGCCGCGGCTTCTTCGAGCCGCGGGTCGCCGGAGGACAGTCTGGAAATGGCGCGATGGGCAATGCGCGATGGAAAGGCGTGCCGCTGAAGGCGCTTCTGGCCAGGGCCGGGGTGCGGAGTGGCGCGGTCCAGGTCTCCTTCCAGGGGCTGGACAGGCCCGTCCTCCCCGAGACGCCAACTTTCATGAAGGCGCTGGATCTCGACCATGCGCTCGACGGCGAAGTGATGATCGCCTACGCGATGAATGGCGAGAACCTGCCCTGGCTGAACGGATTCCCGATCCGGCTGATCGTGCCTGGCTGCTACGGCACCTATTGGGTCAAGCACCTGAACGAAATCACAGTGCTGGACGCGCCGCTCGACAGCTTCTGGATGAAGACCGCCTACCGCATCCCCAACAACGCATGCGCCTGCACCGAGCCTGGAAAAGCGCCGACGAGCACGGTCCCGATCGGCCGCTTCAACGTCCGCTCCTTCCTGACCAACATCGCCGACGGCGCGACGGTCAAGGCCGGCGGCAGCGTCAATCTGCGCGGCATCGCCTTCGATGGCGGCTATGGCGTCTCCGACGTCGCGGTGTCCGCCGACGACGGCAAGACCTGGACGGAAGCGGCGCTCGGCGAGAACCTCGGCAAGTATTCGTTCCGCGAGTGGAAGGCCAATGTCTCGCTCGAGCCCGGCAACCATCGCCTGATGGTTCGCGCCGCCAACCGGATCGGGCAGTCGCAGCCGCTCGAACCGCTCTGGAACCCAACCGGCTATATGCGCAATGTCGTCGAAGTCACCAACGTGATCGCCGCGTGACGGCCATGAAGAGCCTTGCAATCACGGTCCTGGTCTTGCTCACCGCCGTTGCTTCATCAGCGCTCGCCGAGACGCTGGTCTATCAATTGCCGCCGGAGACGGCGGAACTGAAGCCCGGTCCAGGCGTCGAAACCGCGGGTGTCTGCACGGCGTGTCATTCCGCCGACTACATCAGCACCCAGCCTCCGGGTAAGGGAAAAGCCTTCTGGCAGGGGGAAGTGCAGAAGATGATCAAGGTCTATGGGGCGCCGATCGGCCAGGACGACGCGGCGATCATCGCCAACTATCTGGCGGCGGCCTATTGAGCGCGCCCGCGCCTCACACCTTCCTTCTGCGAGACTTGGCGAAGGTGTCGAAGGCGACCGCCAGCACGATGATGACGCCGATGATGATCTGCTGGATGTAAGAAGACACGTTCATCAGCACGAGGCCGTTCAGCAGCACGCCAATCAAGATCGAGCCGATGACCGTACCGAAGATGGTGCCGGAGCCGCCGAACAGGCTGGTGCCGCCGATCACCACCGAGGCGATGACCGTAAGCTCATAGCCAGTGCCGGCGACGGCTTCTGCGGAATTCAGCCGCGCCGCGAGCACGAACGAGGTGAGCCCGGCGAAAAAGCCCATGATCAGGTAGACGCTCATGATGACGCGATTGACATTGAGCCCCGACAGGCGCGCCGCCTCGGGATTGCCGCCGACCGCATAGACCTGCCGCCCGTAGCGCATGTAGCGCAGGACGATGTGGGCGATGAAAGCCGCAAGCAGGAAGATGATGACCGGAACGGGGACCGGTCCGATCTTCCCCTGTCCCCACCAGGTGAAGGACGGCTGGAAGCCAGAAATCGGGCCCCCGGCGGCGAACAGAAGCGCCGCGCCGCGGAAGGCCGACATGCCGCCAAGCGTCACCACGAACGGAGGCACCTT
>DATCEJ010000278.1:0-10507 GCA_036510135.1 Roseiarcus sp.
TTCCGGAATTCTGGGAGAGCGGCGACCTTCGCCTCGAAGACATCGCGCCGATGAGCGCGACGCTCCGCCTTGGCTATCATCCCAGGCACCTGCGGCCCGGCGGCACGATCTCCGGGCCGACGATGTTCGGCGTTTGCGACGCCGCGCTCTATGTCGCGATCCTGAACGAGATCGGCCCCGTCGCGCATGCGGTCACCACCAGCGCCTCGATCAATTTCCTCCGCAAGCCCGCGCCTGTCGATCTGATCGGCAAGGCGAAGCTGATCAAGCTCGGCAAAAGGCTCGCGGTTGGCGAAGTCGCAATCTATTCCGACGGAGAGAGCGAGATGGTCGCCCACGCGACCGGGACCTATTCGATTCCGGCGCGGGGTGAAGCGGGTCCGCTATGATCACCCGCGCCAAATACGCGCGAAAGCGGGAGCAAGGCGATGAAGTGTGCGGTATCATGGTACCGCATAGTTGACATTGGCGGTTTTCTTGGCGATTCCGGCGCCGGGCGGTTGACATTCCGGCGGCAGCGCGGCTAGAAGCGCGCCTCCTGAAATCGAACGGATCGATCATGTTCGGCAAAACCCATTCGACCAAGACGGCCGAAATCGAGAAGAAGTGGCTGGTCATCGACGCCAAGGATCTGGTGGTCGGGCGGCTCGCTTCGATCGTCGCCATGCGGCTGCGCGGCAAGCATAAACCCAGCTTCACCCCTCACATGGACGACGGCGACCACGTCATCGTGGTCAACGCGGAAAAGATCGTGCTCACCGGCCGGAAGCGCGACCAGAAGGTCTATTACCACTATTCGGGCTATATCGGCGGCATCAAGGAACGCTCGGCCAAGTCGATCCTCGAGGGCAAGTTTCCCGAGCGCATCGTCGAGAAGGCGGTCGAGCGCATGCTTCCGCGTGGGCCGCTCGGCAAGAAGCAGCTCGGCAACCTTCGCGTCTACAAAGGTCCCGACCATCCGCACGCCGCGCAATCGCCGACCGTGCTCGACGTCGCCAAACTCAATTCCAAGAACAGCCGGAGCGCTGAAAATAATGGCTGAGACTCTTTCCTCTCTTGCCGACCTTGCGGGTACGTCGGCCGCGCCGAACGCTCAAGAAGCCCCCGTCCATGTGCAGAAGCTCGACAAGTACGGACGCGCCTACGCGACCGGAAAGCGCAAGAACGCGGTGGCGCGTGTGTGGATCAAGCCGGGCAGGGGCCTCGCGACCGTCAACGGCAAACCTCTCGACCAGTATTTCGCCCGGCCCGTGCTGCGCATGGTGCTGAGCCAACCGCTCGTTATCGTGAACCGCATCACTCAGTACGACCTGACGGTGACGGTGAGCGGGGGCGGTCTTTCAGGCCAGGCGGGCGCCGTGCGCCACGGTCTGGCCAAGGCGTTGACCTATTTCGAGCCGGACCTCAGGCCCGCGCTCAAGAAGGGTGGCTTCCTCACCCGCGATTCCCGCGTCATCGAGCGCAAGAAGTACGGCCACCGCAAGGCGCGCGCGAGCTTCCAGTTCTCCAAGCGCTGAGGCGCTTCCCTCATCCGGCCCTTCGGGCCACCTTCTCGCGCGGGGAGAAGGGAAGGGCGGCGCAAGCCGCCCTTTTTGTTGGCGGGGCGGAGAGGACTTTGGCGCTTAGCGCTGCAAACGAATGGCGCCAGGTTGCGCGTCCAGACCCCTCATGCCTCAACGAGCGCCGAAGGCGCGTCTCGAAGGATGCTTTTAAGTGGGGCTCCGCGCGTACTGGAACGTCTTTCGAGGCCGCTACGCGGCGCCTCAAGACGAGGTCAGTTGGATCGCGGGCATTTGCGCGCCGACGAGACGCGCGATTAAATGGCCTCGCACAACGATCGGCAGGGGATTCGCTTGAGGCTCGCACTTTCACTCGTCACCCTCGCGGTGGCGCTCGTCGCTCTTCCCGCCGAGGCGTTGGAATGGCGCTGGAGCTATCGGGGCGAGGGGGTTTCCGCGTCTGGCGGGTTCACCACCAAAGACGCGCCCGACGCCGACGGCTTCTACGCGATCACCGGCATCAAGGGCGAGATGAACGGCGTCGCCATCACCGGCCTGCAGCCGCCCGGGACATCAATCCCCGGCAACGACGGCTATCCGGTTGACAGCCTCGTGAGAACCGAGGCGCCGCAGCTTTCGTTGCATGGCTTCGGCTATGCGCTCGCCGACGGGACCTACGCCAATCCCTTTTACGGCGACCGTTTCGTCCCGCCCTGCGTTTACGCGTTCTTCTCCGATGCGAAGAACAGCAAGACGAGCGAGCCGTTGGTGAAGTTCACCGCGACAATCGTCCCGTAGGGCGTCCGCTGGGCGCGCGCGGCCGAACCTGCGCCTGTCGCATCTTGACCATGACACCCGTTTGTACGAAAGAGCGCTCATGATTACCCGCTCGCTCATCCGACTCCGACGACGCTGAAAAAGCGAGCTCGCGCGCAAGCGCGGCTACTCTTTCGGCTTTCGGATTTGAGCAGGGGTATTCTATGTCAGCGACACTCTTCATCGACGGCGAAGCGGGCACCACCGGCCTGCAAATCCGGGAGAAGTTCGCGGGGCTCTCCGGCCTGAAGCTCGCCAGTCTGCCGCCCGAAGCGCGCAAGGACGCGGCCGCCAAGCAGAAGCTTTACGGCGAGGTCGACGTCGTCATCCTTTGCCTGCCGGATGAGGCGGCGAAAGAGGCGGCTCGCCTGATCGATGCGATGGGCCCGGACGGCCCCCGTGTGATCGACGCGTCATCCGCCCATCGGGTCGCGCCGGGCTGGACCTATGGCTTTCCGGAACTCGTCGCAGGGCAGGGCGAGGCGATCGCCAAAGCCAGCAAGGTCAGCAATCCCGGCTGTCACGCGACCGGGGCGATCGCGCTTCTGCGCCCGCTGACCGACGCCGGCGTGATCCCTGCGGACACGGCCGTGTCGATTGGCTCGGTCAGTGGCTATTCAGGCGGCGGCAAGGCGATGATCGAGGCCTATGAGACGGGCAAAGCGCCCGCGTTCGAGCTCTATGGGCTTGGGCTCGAGCACAAGCACATGCCGGAAATTCAGCTCTATTCCGGTCTGACCGCACGGCCGATTTTCACGCCGTCGGTCGGCAACTTCCGGCAGGGAATGCTGGTCAGCGTGCCGCTGCATCTCGACACGTTGCCGGGCAAGCCCAAGACCGCCGACCTCATCGCCGTCTTCAAGAAGCACTACCGGGGCCAGAAGCATTTCCATGTCGCGGAGAGCGGGGACGCTCCGCGCATCGAGCCGGAATCGCTCAACGGCACGAACGACATCGAGATCCACGTCTATCCGAATGAGGCTCGCGGGCAGACGCTGCTGGTCGCCAAGTTCGACAACCTCGGCAAGGGCGCCTCGGGCGCGGCGGTGCAGAACCTCATGCTGATGCTCGGGCGTTGAAGCTTTGGAAGAGCAGTCGGAAAAAGAAAAACGCCGGGACGACAATCTCTTTCAGGGAATCAGAAATCAGGTTATGATGGGCGCATGAGCCATCCTGCGCCTCTGCAATTCTGCGCGTGCAAATGCCGAAGAGTGCCGGCGCCCGTTCCAGCGCTCTGCCGCCGCGGAAAGGCCGCGCGAAATAATTTTCAGCGGAAAAGCCACGTAACCCATTGAAAAGGCTCGTTTCACACGAGAGAATCCAAGGAAATCCAAGGAAATCCAACGCTCATAAACGGGGCTTTCGCAGCGAAACGGCCAGGGTCCAAGAAAATCCAAACGGACCGGGTCGCTCAAAATAACTCAGTAAACTCGTAAATAACTCCGACGCGACGTCAGCGGGGGTGCGGCGCGCGCGAGCGCAACGCCAATCCCACGACAAGGCGAACGATCGTCTCCACGATCAGGCCAGCAATATAGGCGAGCGCCGAGCCGAACAGGCCTGCTGCGATCACGCGTCCGGTCATCGAGCCGCCGAAGTCGAATGAGCCGCCGCTCAGCCTCCGCATGACGAGTGTGAAGGGGAGGGCGGCGAGCGACAGGGGCAAGTCGGCGAACCAGGTCCCGGAGCGCCTCGCATAGTCGACATAAAGCGCTATGAACGCCAGCGCGTAGACGGAGGCGAAGACCGCCCCCGTCCACGACCACAGGCCTTTCATCCGGCTCGGCTCAACCCGCCTTCCAGGCGACGACCTGCTGCGCTTGCTGCCCGAGCCCATCGATGCCCAGCGACATCGTGTCGCCGGCCTTGAGGAAACGCTGCGGCTTCATGCCGGAGCCGACGCCGGGCGGGGTGCCGGTGGTGATGACGTCGCCAGGCTCGAGGATCATGAACTGCGAGATGTAGGAAATGAGCGTCTTGACGCCGAACACCATCGTCTTCGTCGATCCGGTCTGCATGCGCTGGCCGTTGACGTCGAGCCACATGCCCAGCCCCTGCACGTCCTTGATCTCGTCCGGCGTGACCAGCCATGGCCCGATCGGGCCGAACGTCGGCGAGCCCTTGCCCTTCATCCACTGACCGGACCGTTCGAGCTGATATTCGCGCTCTGACACGTCGTTGCAGACACAGAAGCCCGCGACATGGGAGAGCGCCTGGCTCTCGCTTACGTAACTCGCGCGCGTGCCGATGACGATCGCAAGCTCGACTTCCCAGTCCATCTTTTTTGAGCCCTTGGGAATCATGACGTCGTCATTCGGCCCTACGACGCAGGACCGGGCTTTGTTGAACAGCACCGGTTCCTTGGGGACCGGCATGCCGGACTCGGCCGCGTGGTCGGCGTAATTGAGCCCGACAGCAATGAAATTGCCGACCTGCGCGATGCATGGGCCGATCCTCGGCGTGCCGCGCACCGCGGGCAGGGACTCGGGCTTGAGCTTGGCCAGGCGGGCCAGAGAGCGCGGGCTGAGCACATCCACGTCGATGTCGCTCACCACTTCGCTCAGGTCCCGCAATTTTCCACTTCCGTCGACCAGCGCCGGCTTTTCCTTACCTGCCCTGCCATATCGTGCGAGTTTCATAAGCCCTCCGTTGAGGTCCACCGTGTGCCCAGGAATCGCCATTGCGTCCGGCTGCACGGCGGCCAATGCCACCCTACCAAACGCTGGCGGATCGGCCTCGTCAATCCTTGATGCTTCGGGCCGTGCCCTGCGCATTCAGACGGTTGAGGAAGCGCGGGCGCGAAATTGCGGGCGATCGCTTGGATTCCAGGCTGGACAGACCTATGTTTATCTCTTGTTTTGGCTTGTCACTTCTTTGGGATTCGTGGCTTCTGCGGCAGGCCGACCGGCAAAAAGTGGTAAAAATGCCCGTGGAGAAAGCGAAAAATTGAGGCGGACACCAGGCTCCTGTCTCATTTCAGACTTGATCGTGGTTTCATGAAAATGTCATGTGCTCTGGCTGCTCTCACGGCACCATAACAGCGAATTTATGTTAAACATCGAAACGCGAAAAGAACCCCCGATATGTCATCATTGGAACGGATCGCCCTGTTTATTGACGGGGCAAATCTCTACGCCAGCGCGAAAGCCCTCGGATTTGATATCGACTACAAACGCCTCCTGAAAGAATTCCAAACTAAAGGCCGCCTCATCCGAGCCTATTATTACACGGCTCTGGTCGACGATCAGGAATATTCCTCTGTCCGCCCCTTGGTCGACTGGCTCGACTACAATGGCTATTCGGTCGTGACCAAGCCGACGAAGGAGTTCGTCGACTCGACCGGACGCCGGAAGGTCAAGGGCAACATGGATATCGAGCTTGCGGTCAACGCCATGGACATGGCTCCGCATCTCGACTCTATGGTTCTGTTCTCCGGCGATGGCGATTTCCGCTCGCTCGTCGAGTCGATTCAGCGCAAAGGCGTTCGGGTGTCTGTTGTGTCGACAATTTCGACCCAGCCGCCGATGGTGGCGGACGAATTGCGCCGTCAGGCGGATGAATTCATCGACCTCGCTCACCTGATCCAGCGGATCGGCCGCGATCCGGGCGACAGGCCGCCGCGCCCCATCGACCATCGCCGACCCCAGTCCTTCGCCCCGATCCAGCAGCCCGCCGAGGAAGTGCGCGAGTAGCGCGCCGCCCGCCGCGTGGCGTTCGACGTCAGCCCGCCGCACGACTGCCCGGATTGCCCGCGGCTCGCAGCCTTCCGCGCCGCAAACCGCGCCGCCTTCCCGGATTGGTGGAACGCGCCGGTTCCAACCTTTGGCGCAGCGGACGCACGCGTGGCGATCGTCGGCCTTGCGCCGGGATTGCGCGGGGCCAACCGGACCGGGCGTCCCTTCACCGGCGACTATGCGGGCGACCTTCTTTATTCGACGCTTGTCGAGTTCGGCTTCGCCTCGGGCGTCTACGATCGCCGGCCGGATGACGGCCTGAGCCTCGTCGACTGCGCGATCGTCAACGCGGTGCGATGCGTTCCGCCGCAGAACAAGCCTAGCCCACAGGAAATCGCGACCTGCCGGCGCTATCTGACGCCGGCGATCTCGGCGCTGCCGCGGCTTAAGATCATGGTCGCGCTCGGCCGGATTGCGCATGAAAGCACGCTGCGCGCGTTCAAACTGACCCTGGCGAGGTTTCCCTTCGCGCATGGCGCACGCCATCAGGTGACGCCCGCCAGCCTCAGCCTCTTCGACAGCTATCATTGCTCGCGCTACAACACCAACACCGGCGTGCTGACCGATGCGATGTTTCGCCAGGTTTTCCAGTCGATCCGCGCCGAGCTCGATCGCGCGGATGCGCAGGCGCCGGTGATTGGATGAGAGTTGAGACGCGGCCCGCGGGACGCGCAGCAGTTTGGGGGGACAAATGAGCGCACGGAGTTTCGGCGAAATCGATGGATCGCCAGTGTTCGAGGTCACGATCGCGTCCCAGGCCGGGGCGAGCGCGAAAATTCTGACTTGGGGCGCGGTGGTGCGCGACCTCGTCGTGCCAGCCTCCAACGGGCTGCAGCGGGTCGTGCTCGGCCTCAACACGATCGACGACTACCTCGCTTACTCGCCATCTTTCGGCGCGGTTCCTGGGCGGTTCGCCAACCGAATCGCGAATGGCCAATTTGTCCTTGAAGGCGTCGCCTATCAGCTCGAGCGCAAGCCCGGTCAGAAGCATACGCTGCACGGAGGCCCGAATGGATTTGGCCACCGGATTTGGAAGCTCGGCGCGTATGATTCCTCATCGGTCGAGCTGATCCTCGAATCGCCCGACGGCGACGCCGGTTTTCCGGGCGCTCTCACCGCGACTTGCGTCTACCGTTTGCTTGAACCCGCGACGCTTCGGGTCGAACTCTCGGCGGTCTCGGACCGGCCGACCATCGTCAATCTCACCCAGCACAGCTACTTCAACCTCGACGGCTCGCCCGACGTTCTCGACCATGAGCTGACGCTGTTCGCCGACTTCTACACGCCGGCCGACGACGAATTGATTCCAACCGGTGAGATTCGCGCCGTCGCCGGGACGCCATACGACTTTCGCCAGCCCCGCACGATTCGCAATCCGACCCTCACGCCCTACGACACCAATTTTGTCGCTGCGCGTCAGCCCGAGGAAGAAGGCGGTCTCGCGCAAATCGCGGCGGTGCGTTCGCCGAAGAACGGCCTGACCATGAGCTTGTTCTCGACCGAGCCCGGCGTCCAGTTCTACAGCGCGGCGCCACTGAATTGCCCCGCGCCGGGATTGGACGGCCAGCATTACGGGGCGCATGCGGGCCTGGCGCTGGAGCCGCAGGCTTTCCCGGATTCGCCCAACCGGCGCCACTTCACCGATTGCGTGCTATGGCCGGACGAGGAGTACCAGCATGTGAGCGAATTTCGCTTTGCTTGAGCTGGGGTTTCGGGCGGAATCCTCATCCGCCTCCTCCTGAGGGGCCGGCGCAGCGGCGCGCAGGGGTCGCCGCGGAACGGCCAGGCGCTGTTAGCTTTTCTCGCGGCTCCCGGCAGTCACTCTCTCACCGGAAAAGTACCACGCGATCGCGAAAGGGCTGAGGGCCTGACCCCTCCAGGCGCCAAGAGGCATCATGCTGACCATTACCGCAATTATCCGGACGAAACCGGGCCTTGAGGACACGATGCGGAAAGCTTTGCTCGAAGTGGCGGAGAATGTTCGCCTCAACGAACCCGAGACCATCGGTTTCTTTGTCTCACAGAGCGTTGAGATCCCCCAGCTGTTCACGACCTACGAAAGATTCGCCAACGAGGCCGCGATGAACACCCACAACAATTCCGAGGTCGTCGCCAAATTCTTCGCGATCGCCAAGCCGATTCTTGACGGCGACGTCGTTCTAGTCACGGCAAGGGAGGTGTCGGCGAAGTCCTGAGTCCCGGGGGCCCTCCCGTCTCTTTCGGCCCGCATGTCCGGCCGCGATCTTCTGGCTCTTCCTCGCGATTATCGCGCCGGCCATCTTGCGACAGCGGCCACGTTTGCGGCTCATCTCAGTTATGAGTTCGTGCGATCTGAATGCTGATCACCGGCCGCGGCGCCGGTTTGCTCAAGGGCGAGCCGTTCCGCTCCGTGCCGTTGAGACTGATCGGCCGGGTTGAAATCAAATCTTGAATCTGACTTTCACACATGACGCCTCGCGTGGGTTGCGTCCCCAGGCCGGCGGCTCAGGAACGGCTGCGCCCGACTTCGGACCGTGTCCGGCGGATGCCAACAAAGCCGAGCACCACGAAGCCGGTGAGCGCCATGACCCAAGTCGAGGCTTCGGGCACGCTAGAACCGATCGTACTAATCGCGATACCCGCAGGGAGGTCTAACCCCGAGATCAGCGCGGCGTTCACCGTCTCGCCGGAAGTGGTGTATTCGCCGATCGTGTTAGCTTCAAGGTTCGTGACGAACAGATCGCCGCCCGACACCGCAATGTCTGTTGGAGCCTCGAGCCCCGAGATCAGCGCGGCGTTCACCGTCTCCCCGGAAGTGGTGTATTCGCCGATCGTGCCAGCCTGAAGGTCCGTGACGAACAGATCGCCGCCCGACACGGCGATGCCGCTTGGAGCGATGAGCCCCGAGATCAGCGAGGCGTTCACCGCCATGCCGGAGGTGGTGTATTCGCCGATTGTCCCGTCCTCTTGGTTCGCAACGAACAGATCGCCGCCCGACACGGCAATGCCGCTTGGACCTTTGAGCCCCGAGATCAGCGCGGCGCTCACCGTCGCCCCGAAAGCAGTGTATTCACCGATCGTGCCGGCGCTCTCATTAGTGACGAACAGATTGCCGCCCGACAGCGCAATATAGGAAGGCTCACTCAGCCCCGAGATCAGCGCAGCATTCACTGTCGCCCCGGAGGTCGCGTATTCGCCGATCGTATTAGCCCCTCTGTTCACGACGAACAGGACGGAGCCCGCGACCGCGATGCCCCAAGGACCGTTTACGTCCGAGATCAGGGCCGCATTCAGTGTCGTGCCAGAGGTGGTGTACGCGCCCACGGTGCTTGTGCTCGAGTCGTTGTTCGTTACAAAGATTGTGTCTGCCGCGCGCGCGGCGCCGGGGGAGAGGGACGCAAGCAGGACCGCAAACAGACCAGACGCCAGGATTTTTTGCTGATTAATCGGCTTCATCATTCTGTTCCCCCAGATGCCGCACTGCAATTTACACAGGATGAATGAAGTTGTAGGTCATATAATCGTGACCTGCAATGGAGGCCTCGTCTTGCCCGATGAGCGGCGATTTGAACGAACGTAGTAACTTCGAACATCGTCGTGGCGCGACTTTGATCGGGCGACGCATGTGGTCGTCATGCCATTTGCGAACGCGGCCACCAGGGATGCGCTGCCGAAAGCCCAAATTCCCGCGCTCACGGAATGCAGGATCTTTGGTTCGACGGGGCGCACTCGCAAAAGGTGCGACCCAAGGCGCGCAAAAAGTTGCGCGAAAGCGCAGCTAAGGCGTTGGAATGGCTGGGGCGCGTAAACTTGTGCGCACCCCCATTCGTGCTTCATCACTGCTCGAAGCTGGCGTTGGGTCCGGCCTCGGCCAGCGCCCGGCCGACTTCGAGACCCAAATCGTCCATCGAGGTCTGCTCGCGCACCGAGAGATCTTCGCCCTTCGCCTGTCGTTCGGCCTGCTCGGGCGAGCGCGCGACATTGACGGTCACCTTCGACTCGACCTCGGGATGCAAGTGAATCGGAACCGAGTGCAGGCCAAGGGTCTTGATCGGTTGCTGGATCGCGACGTGGTTGCGTTCGACCTTGTGCCCGGCAGCGGTCAGCGCATCGGCGATATCGCGCGCCGACACCGAGCCATAGAGCTGCCCGGTCTCGCCGGCTTGACGAATGATGACCACCTTGGCGCCATCGAGCTTGGCCGCCACCTCGCCGGCGCTGCGTTTGAGTTCGGTGTTGCGCGCCTCGAGATCTGCGCGTCGGACCTCGAATTTCTTCTTGTTGGCGTCCGTCGCGCGCAATGCCTTGCCGCGCGGCAGAAGGAAATTGCGGGCGTAGCCGTCCTTCACGCGCACGGTCTCGCCGATGTGTCCGAGCTTGCCTACGCGCTCGAGTAAAATAACGTCCATGTTTATCTCCTATTGGGTCCAGTTGGGGCAGGGGAGGCAATGAGGGCCGCACGCGAGCGCAGCTTGAGGA
>DATCEJ010000279.1:0-5633 GCA_036510135.1 Roseiarcus sp.
CCTCCTGGCTCGCGGCGCAGCGTCCCGCGGGCGATCTCGCGGGACAGGGCCGTGCGCTCTTCACGAGCCTTGGCTGCGCTGGTTGCCACACGCCGGGCGGGCCCATCCACGCGCCCGATCTCGCTGGGCTCTACGGGCGCAAAGTGCCCCTTTCCGACGGTGCCTTCGCGCTGGTGGATGACGGCTATATCCGGGATCGGATCCTCAATCCGCGGAGCAATCCGCCAGCCGGCTACGATCCCATCATGCCCTCCTTCAAGGGCGAGGTGGACGACGGCGAGATCCTCGCTCTCACAGCCTACATTCGTTCGCTTGGGCCCAACAGCCGAGGAGCGCTTCAATGACCGACGCCGTCGCCCCGATCGATCACGCCGAGCTGCGCCGCGCGCGCATCGTAGCCGGAAGCTACCTCGATTCGGAGGGCGGGGGATTGAGCGAATGGCTGCTCGCCACCGACCACAAGCGGATCGCGCTTCTCTACGCGCTCATGATCACAGCGTTCTTCTTCATCGGCGGCGCTGCGGCGACGTTGATCCGGCTCGAGCTCATCTCGCCGCACGGACATTTCCTGACCGACGACGAATATAACCACGTGTTCACGCTGCACGGCATCATCATGGTCTGGTTCTTTCTCGTGCCGCTGATTCCTGCGACCTTCGGCAATTTCCTGCTGCCGCTGATGATCGGCGCGCCCGACGTCGCCTTTCCGAAGCTCAATCTCGCGAGCTGGTATCTGACCCTGATCGGGGGAATCTGCGTGCTTGCCGCAATGATGCTGGGCGGCGTCGATACGGGCTGGACCTTCTACCCGCCCTATTCGACGGCCTTCTCCAACAGCAATGTCGCCGTCGCCGTCGTCGGCGTCATCATCGCGGGTTTCGGCACGATCGCGACCGGCGTGAATTTCGTCGCGACGACCCACACGTTGCGCGCGCCCGGCATGACCTGGTTCCGCATGCCCCTCTTCGTCTGGACGATCTACGCGACGAGCCTCGTCATGATCCTCGCGACGCCAGTGCTCGCGATCACGCTGACGCTCGTCGCCGCCGACCGGCTCTTTGGCCTGCCGGTTTTCGACGGTTTCCGCGGCGGCGATCCGCTGCTCTTCCAGCATCTCTTCTGGTTCTATTCGCATCCCGCCGTCTACATCATGATCCTGCCCGCGATGGGCGTAGTGACGGAGGTCATTACCTGCTTTGCCCGGCGTCGCGTCTTCGGCTACGCCATGATGGTTTATGCAGTGCTTTCGATCGCCATTATCGGCTTCGTGGTCTGGGGCCATCACATGTTCGTGTCGGGCCAATCGGTCTTCGCCAGCCTGGTCTTTTCATTCCTCTCGTTCATCGTCGCCGTGCCTTCCGCCATCAAAGTCTTCAACTGGACGGCGACGCTCTATCGCGGGCAGATCACTTTCGAAGCCCCGATGCTGTATGCGCTGGGTTTCGTCGGCCTGTTCACGATCGGCGGCCTGACCGGGCTCTTCCTCGCCTCGGTGCCAATCGACATTCAGGTAACCGGCACTTATTTCGTCGTCGCGCATTTCCACTACGTGATGGTGGGCGGTGCGGTGTCAGCCTATTTCGCGGGCCTGCATTTCTGGTGGCCGAAGATCACCGGCCGGCTCTATCCGGAGTCGTGGGCGCGTTTTGCGGCTGCGCTAATGTTCTTCGGCTTCAACTTCACCTTCTTTCCGCAGTTCATCCTTGGCTATCTCGGCATGCCCCGGCGCTACCACGTCTATCCGCCCGAGTTCCAGCCATTGAACGTCATGTCGTCCGCCGGCGCGGTCGTCCTCGCCGCAGCCTATCTCATGCCGCTCGGCTATCTCACGTGGGCCTGCTTCTACGGGAAGCCGTCGCCGGCCAATCCGTGGAACGCGAAAGGGCTTGAATGGCAGACGAGTTCTCCCCCGCCGAAGCGCAATTTCCTTCGCACGCCCATCGTAACCGAAGGCCCTTATGACTATCACGACCTCGATATAGCGCCGGAGCCCCAAGCGCGACCGGTGGACGCGGCGCGCGCCCATGACTGAGACGGCCCTCGCCTCGCGCGCCCCCGACCCGCTGCGCGAGCCGTGGTCGGATCTGTCGCGCCAGCGCGAGGCGGCGACACTCGGCATGTGGCTGTTCCTCATGAGCGAGATGCTGTTCTTCGGCGCGCTGTTCATGGCTTTCAGCTTTTCGCGGGCGCTTGATCCCGCCGCCTTCGCTGAAGCCGCGCGCCACGCCGAGATCGCCTATGGCGCGGCCAATACCGCCGTACTCGTGACGAGCAGCCTGACCATCACAATCGCGGTGCGAGCCGCCAACGCCGAACGCGCCACGCTCGCGACGCGGCTTCTCGCTGCGACCGCGCTGTTGGGCGTCGCCTTTCTCGTCATCAAGGGTTTCGAATATCGTGACGATCTCCGCAATCATCTGTTTCCGGGGCACGATTTCGCACTCGGCGAGAATGCGACCCAGATCTTCTGGGCCTTCTATTGGGCCATGACTGGCATCCACGCGATCCATCTGACGGTCGGCGTCGCCCTCGTTCTGCGGTTGTTTTGGCTCGTGCGGGGCGGCCGCATCAGTCTCGTCTCGCCTCAGCTCGAAGTCACGTCGCTCTACTGGCATCTGGTCGACGCTTTCTGGATCGTGCTGTTTCCGGTTCTTTACGTGGCGGTGCGGGCGTGAGCGCCCGGAATGTCGCATGGCTCGGTCCCACCCTCGCGTGGATCATCCTCCTCTGCGCCACTGCGGCCGTTGCCTGGCTTGGCCTCGAGGCGTCGGGTCGCCTGAGGTTCGGCGGTGCGCTGGCGATTGCAGCCCTGATGCTCGGAACGCTCGCCTTCGGGCTCGTGGGCGTGGGGCGCAATCCGGCGCTGCTGCGGCTTGTCGCGGGCGCCGCGTTCCTCTTTCTGGCGCTCATGTTTTTCCTGAGCTTCACGGATCTCATGACCCGTCTGCGTTGAGAGGCGCGCCCGGTGAAACCCTCCCAATCCAGGCCGATCAAGGATTACGCATTGATCGGCGACGGACGCGCCGCGGCGTACGACAGGGGCGGCAGCGGTGACAACAAGCTACTAAAGAACATTATATTTTTGTTACTTTGCCCTCCAGAGCCTTGTCCGGAGGCTCATTTGGAATGTCTTGGCGGACGACGGTTCTTCTCTCAAAAGGGCCCAGAACGGGGCTTGGAAAAGCTTGGATTTCCTTGGATTCTCTCGTTCGGATTGAGCTTTTTCAATGGGTTACGGCCGAATTTCGCTCAATAAAAATTGCAGGGTCCCTTTTTGCCGGAATGGGGCGTCGCCTTGTTTTGCCGTTCTGAAGCCTGACCGATTCATTCGAAGATCCTATCATGGTTTCGATTGTCCGCAAAACAATTGTCGTTGCGGAAGAGCGCCTCCGGAAACCCCGCCAGGCTCTCATCCACATCTGCTCGGCGGTTTGGAAGCGTCCGCAGGGTCGAGGTCCGCGAACGCGAAGCCACGGGCGCAGCCCGGCCGAGGAAGCAAGGCCAAGGCGTCACGAATGGATCATGGCGCCGGCGCCGGGCGTATTGAGATGGAACGATAGGAGCACGCCGTGCCGGAGATCGAACTTTTGCTGGATTGCCGAGCCATCATCGGCGAATCTCCGACCTGGTTCGCGCCCGAGCGGGCGCTTTACTGGATCGACGTCAAAGCGCCGGCCCTGCACTGGCTGAGCGCCGACGGCTCGCAGGCGCAATGGCTCCTGGACGCGGATATCGGCGCCTTCGCATTGTTGGAGGGCGCCAAGGGCGCGCTCGTCGCGCTGCGCAACGGGATCTTCCGTCTCGATTTCGCCACGGGAGAAACCGCGCTTCTCGCGCCGCCTCCCTTCGACCCGAATCTCTTCCGCTTCAACGAGGGCGCCTGCGACGCGGAGGGCCGTTTCTGGATCGGGGTGATGTTCGATCCCCGTCAGGGAGTCACCGCCGAGCGAGCCGCCGCACCCATTCATCGATTCAGCTTCGATGAGGGACTGGTCGCCGGCGATGATTGGTCGGACCTGCATAATGGCTTCGCCTGGAACGCCGGGGGGGACGCGTTCTTCCTGTCGCATTCCCACGCGGGTGAGGTGCTTCGCGCGCCCTACGACCGGAAGGGCGGCAGGCTGGGAAAGCCGAATCCGTTCGCCGAAATTCGAACCGCAGGGCATGTTCCCGACGGCGCGGCGGTGGACGAGGAAGGCTGCTACTGGTGCGCGGTCCACGGCGGCGGCGTGCTGAATCGCTATGATCCGTCGGGCGGCTTGGTAGCGCAGGTGGCGTTGCCGATCAGTCAACCGACCATGTGCGCCTTCGTTGGCCCAGAGCTTGACGAGATGGTCGTGACAAGCGCCAGCGACAAACTGACTAAGGACCAGCTGAAACGTGAGCCGCATGCCGGCGGCCTGTTTCGGCTCCGCCCCGGCGTCCGCGGTCTTCCTCGGCCCTGCATCGTGCGCTGAACCTTTGAATCGCGAAGGGAACTTCTGTTCGACTTAGCGGTTGAGAATTCGTCCGTGTTAACCAACGCGCGGCAGTCAGTGCGGAGGTTCCTCCCTTGGCCATGAATGTGAGCGAGTTCGTCTGGAAGCGTCTTCAGGAATGGGGCCTCAAGCGGGTGTTCGGCTATCCCGGCGACGGCGTCGGCGGATTGGACGTGGCGTTGCAGAAGGCGCTGCCGGACATGGAATACGTCCAGGTGCGCCACGAGGAGATGGCGGCCTTCATGGCCAGTGCGCATGCGAAATTCACCGGAGGCGTCGGGCTCTGCTACGCGACCTCCGGCCCCGGCGCGATCCACCTGCTCAACGGCCTGTATGACGCGAAGATGGATAACCAGCCTGTAGTCGCTATCGTCGGCCAGCAGGCGCGCACCGCGCTCGGCGCCCGTTACCAGCAGGAAGTGGATCTGGTCGCGCTGTTCAAGGACGTAGCAAGTGATTACGTCGCCATCGGGACCGTGCCGAGTCAGGTTCGTCACATGGTGGACCGCGCGGTGCGAATTGCTCAGACGAAACGCTCCGTCACCTGCATCATCCTGCCCAACGATCTGCAGTTGATGGAATACGAGGATCCGCCGCTGGCGCACGGCTTTACCCATACGGGCGTGGGCTTTCCGGCGGAAAGCAAGGTTCCCGAAAGCCAGGGACTGCGCGACGCGGCCAAGGTGCTCAACGAGGGCAAGAAAGTGGCTATGCTCGTGGGAGCCGGCTGCCTGGAGGCGACCGACGAAGTGCTCGCGGTCGCGGATAAACTCGGCGCAGGCGTTGCGAAGGCGCTGCTCGGCAAGGCGGTGCTTCCCGACGATTTGCCTTTCGTCACGGGCGGTCTCGGCCTTCTGGGCACCAAGCCGTCCTGGGAGATGATGAAGAATTGCGACACGCTGCTGATGGTCGGCTCGTGCTTTCCGTACAGCGAGTTTCTTCCGGAGCCCGGAAGCGCGCGAGGCGTGCAGATCGACATCAAGGGGGAGAACCTCAGTCTTCGCTACCCGATGGAGGTCAACCTGCTTGGCGACAGCGCGGCGACCTTGCGAGCACTGCTGCCGCTGCTCGAACAGAAGAGCGATACGAAATGGCGGGGCACGATCAAGGACAATCTCGCCGACTGGTGGAAGGTGTTGGAAAGCCGGGCCATGA
>DATCEJ010000280.1:0-5488 GCA_036510135.1 Roseiarcus sp.
GCAACAATCGCTCAGCGAGTTCATCCTCGCCTTCGTGCGGATGAGCCTGCGCCAGGATCATCAGCGTGGCCGCCGTCGAGCGAGAGATTCCCGCATGGCAGTGAATAAGCAGGCCGCCTGCTTCGGCGGCGTCGCGACCAAAAGTCAGAATGGCCTCGACGTCCCCTCTCCGCGGCAACAGAACGTCAGGATCCGGCTCGATCGCATCGTGAAAGCGGAGGGTGGCGCGAAAGTGCGGGTCGTACGCCTGGAACGCGACGGGGTCCGGCCACTCCGGGTCGAGGATCGACAGAACATGGGTGACCCCGCGGCCCTGATGGCCGATGAGTTCGTCAAGTCCGCAAATCGCGAAGGCGGGGAAGGATGAGGGCTTCATGGGCGAGCCCTTAGCATGAAAGTGTGACCGCGGAACAAGCGTTGCGTGGGTTGTCTCGAAGAGCCATGATCATCAAACATCGAGCCCAAGCGTAGGGGCCAGGGCAGTCTTCAGGGAGGAATGATGAAACGAGCCATTCCATTTGCCGTCTTCGCGATTGGGCTCTCCGGCCCCGCGATGGCGAAAGACACCCAATTCTGGAATCTGACGTCGTCAACGGTGAAGTCGCTCGAGCTCGCGCCCGCCGGCTCGTCCACCTTCGGCCCCAACCAAACCACGAACGATCCTGATGGGACGGTCGATCACGACGAGCGGCTAAAGATCAAAGGCCTGGCGACCGGCGCTTACGACGCGCAACTCAAGCTCGCCGATGGACGCCAATGTGCGGTGAAGGGACTGCGGATCGAGGCCGGCAAGGTGTTCTCCATCGAGGAAAAAGAGCTTATCGGCTGCTCGAAATAGAGCGCTGGCCAACGCGCCATGCAAGGAGTCTAAGCGCGCCAACCTAGCCGCGCACAAGTTTACGCGACCCAATCATTTCAGTGACTTAACTGCGCTTTTTTGTCAACTTCCAACTTTTTCTTCCGCGCCGTTTTGGACTCAAGTTGGCAAGCGGCGATTGCGAAGCGACTGGCAGCCGAAACCTTGGTCGACGACCGGCCCCGCCTCGCTCTCCGACGGCTCGGACAAGAATTGGAATGACCTGGATCGCATCTCGACTTCCATAACTTTCTATCCTAACTCGGATTTCTGAAAATGTCAACATGATCACGCATATTCTTTTTATTAGGATAGGGCGCGTTTGATCAGCCCGCCCGCGAGCCTCGCCCGCCACGCGCGCAACAAAGTTTCGCCGCCGCCGCGAAATTATTCTCGCAATCGCTTGTCGAAGCGGGCAATCGTCCCGCTGGAACAACTCAAGGCCGCGTTCAAGTGCGATTCTCGTTCATCAACGTCGCGTTGCAGGCGCTCGCGCACAATTCCGGCTGGCCGGAGCAATGGCGCAACCCTGAGCCGAAGGCGGCCTATGATGCGATCATCATTGGCGCTGGCGGACATGGGCTCGCGACCGCCTATTACCTCGCCAAGGAGCACGGCCTCACCAACGTTGCGGTGCTGGAGAAGGGCTGGCTCGGTGGCGGAAACACCGGGCGCAACACCACGATCATACGCTCCAATTATCTCTGGGAGGAATCTGCGGCGCTCTATGAGCACGCGCTGAAGCTGTGGGAGGGCCTGTCTCAGGACCTCAATTACAACGTCATGTACTCGCCGCGCGGCGTGCTCATGCTGGCGCACAATACGCATGACGTTCAGGTGGCAAAACGTCACGTCCACGCCAATCGCCTTGCCGGCGTCGACAATGAATGGCTCTCTCCCGAAGAAGCGAAGGCTTTCTGTCCGATCCTCAACATCGCGCGCGACGTCCGCTATCCGGTCATTGGCGCAGCGCTCCAGCGACGCGGCGGCACAGCGCGGCATGACGCGGTCGCGTGGGGCTATGCGCGCGGGGCGTCGGCGCGCGGAATCGACATCATCCAGAATTGCGAAGTGACGGCGATCCGCCGAGACGTCTCCGGCGCCGTCTCGGGCGTCGAGACGACGCGCGGCGCGATCGCGGCCAAGAAGGTCGGCGTCGTTGCTGCCGGGCATACATCGGTCGTGATGGCGATGGCTGGCGTCCGCATGCCGCTCGAGAGCTACCCGCTGCAAGCTTTGGTGTCCGAGCCGGTCAAGCCGATGATGCCCTGCGTCGTGATGTCGAACACGATCCACGCCTACATGTCGCAGTCCGACAAGGGTGAACTCGTCATTGGCGCTGGCACCGACGCCTATATGTCCTATTCGCAGAGCGGCGGCCTGCACATCGCCAACCATACGCTCGAGGCGATCTGCGAGCTCTTCCCCGCCGTGCGACGCATGCGCATGCTGCGCAACTGGGGCGGCATCGTCGACGTGACGCCGGACCGCTCGCCGATCATTGCGAGGACACCGGTTCCGGGCCTCTTCGTCAATTGCGGCTGGGGCACCGGCGGCTTCAAGGCGACGCCGGGCTCGGGCCATGTGTTCGCGCATTCGATCGCCCGCAGCGAGCCGCATCCGCTCGCCGCGCCCTTCACCCTCGACCGCTTTCGCTCCGGCCGACTCATCGACGAAGCCGCTGCTGCGGCAGTCGCGCATTGAGGGGCAAGATGATCTCGACCCGGGCGCACAAACCCTCATACGGCTGGCTAGCGCCAGCCATCTTCTCCCCGAGGGAGAAGGGGTTGTCAGCGCCAACGCGCCCCCTCTCCCTCAGGGAGAGGGTTGGGGTGAGGGCAGCGCCAAAACTCGCGCGAGGGTCGGCCTCATGCTGCTGATCGATTGCCCCCATTGCGGCATGGCGCGCCCCGAGATCGAGTTCGCTTACGGCGGCGAAGCGCATATCGCGCGGCCCACCGATCCAAGCGCGCTCAGCGACGAGGAATGGGCGAACTTTCTCTACTTTCGCTCGAACCCCAAGGGCGTGCTCGCGGAGCGCTGGCGCCACGCGTCCGGTTGCGGGCGCTTCTTCAATTGCCTGCGCGACACATTGAGCGACAAGATCCTTGCAGTCTACAAAGCGGGCGAGCCGCGGCCGGACGTTGCAGGCGAACGCGCTGAGCGGCGCGAATGAGCCAGCCGTTTCGTCTCGCCAGCGGCGGCTCGATCGATCGTTCGCGCCCTCTCGTCTTCACATTCGACGGCCTGGACTACCTAGGCTATGCCGGCGACACGCTGGCCTCCGCGCTGATCGCCAATGGCGTGCATCTGGTTGGACGCTCGTTCAAATATCACCGGCCACGGGGAATCCTCAGCGCAGGCGCCGAGGAGCCGAACGCGCTGGTCAGCGTCAAGCGCGGGCGCGGCCGATTGACGCCGAACCTACGCGCGACCCAGATCGAGCTCACCAATGGCCTCAGCGCCTCGGGCCAGAATCGCTGGCCCTCGCTCAAATTCGACCTGGGCGCCGTCAACGACCTGTTCTCGCCTCTGTTCGGCGCCGGCTTCTATTACAAGACCTTCATGGGCCCGAATCTGCTCGGCAAGAACTGGGCTTGGGCTCGCGTCTACGAGCCGATGATCCGCCGCGCCGCGGGGCTCGGCGCTCCGCCGCGTGAGCCTGACCCGGATCGCTACACGCGCACCTTCGATCATTGCGACGTGCTGATCATCGGCGCTGGGCCCGCGGGCCTCGCGGCGGCGCTGGCCGCAAGCGAAAGCGGCGCACGAGTCGTCGTTTGCGACGAAAACCCGGCGCTGGGCGGCTCGCTCCTCGCCGAGGCTGAGGTCGAGATCGATGGCAAGAGCCCGCTGAAATGGCTCGAGGGCACGGTCGCCGCGTTGCGCTCGGCGCCCAACGTGCGGTTGATGACGCGCACGCAGGCGTTCGGCTATTACGCGCAGAATTTCGTCGGGCTCAACGAGCGCATCGCCGACGTCGATCTCATCGCTGATCCTGACCTGCCGCGCGAGCGCTTATGGCAGGTGCGCGCGCGCGAAGTGGTGCTGGCGACGGGCGCGATCGAGCGTCCGCTCGTCTTTGCGAACAACGACCGCCCCGCGGTGATGCTCGCCGATGCGGCGCGGCGCTATTGCCGTCAATATGGCGCCAAGGTCGGCGACCGCGTCGTTGTCGCGACCGCGCACCACAGCGCTTACCGCGCCGCGCTCGACCTCAAGACAGCGGGCGTCGGCGTCGCGCTGATCGCCGATCTGCGCCCCGAGGCCACGGGACCGCTGGCGGAGGCCGCGCGGGCCGCGGGCATCGAGGTCCTTGCCGGCGCGGAGATCCTCGGCGTCGACGGCCGCCTGCGGGTCAATGCGGTTCGCATCCGGCATCAGGGCGGAGAGCGAAAAGTCGCCTGCGACGCGCTCCTGATGTCGGGTGGATGGACGCCTTCTGTGCATCTGTTCTCGCAATCGCGCGGCAAGCTCGCGTTCGACGAGGCGCTGCAGCTCTTCAAGCCTGGTGCGTCGGCTCAACGCGAACGGTCGGCCGGCGCCTGCAACGCGACCTTCGATCTTGCCGGCGCGCTTATGGAAGGCAACGCTGCGGGACGTGCGGCGGCGACGGCGGCCGGATTCACCGCGCCGGAAGCGCGAGCCTATGCCGTCAGCAATGATCTTCCCGCGTTCGGCGTCGCGCGTTTGGACCCACCGGCCATTCATGCGGATCGTCGCGTGAAGGCGTTCGTCGATTTCCAGAACGATGTTTGCGCCAAGGATGTGAGCCTGGCGGTCCAGGAGGGCATGCGCTCGATCGAGCACATCAAGCGCTACACGACCACCGGCATGGCGACCGACCAGGGCAAGCTCTCGAACATGAACGCGCTCGCGATGGCCTCGGCCCAGCTCAAGAAGCCGATCCCAGAGGTGGGCCTGACGACCTTTCGCCCGCCCTATACGCCGGTGACCTTCGGCGCTTTCGCCGGTCCCGCGCGCGGCGACCTGTTCGATCCCATCCGCCGCACGCCCATCCACGAATGGGCGGCCGAGAACGGCGCCGCGTTCGAAGACGTGGGCCTGTGGAAACGCACCTGGTATTTTCCGCAAGCGCGCGAAACGATGCACGACGCGGTCGCACGCGAATGCCGCACCACTCGCGCAAGCGTCGGTCTGTTCGACGCCACCACGCTCGGCAAGATCGAAGTCGTGGGCCCCGACGCGGCGACGTTTCTCGAACGGATGTACGCCAACGCCTTCCAGAAGCTCGAGGTCGGGCGCTGCCGCTACGGCCTCATGCTGAACGAGGCCGGTTTCCTCATGGACGACGGCGTGATCGCGCGCTTGAAACCCGACCGCTTCCACGTCACGACGACGACCGGCGGCGCGCCACGCGTGCTCGCGCATATGGAGGACTATCTCCAGACCGAGTTTCCCGATCTCCGGGTCTGGCTCACGTCGACCACCGAGCAGTGGACGACGATTGCTCTGCAAGGACCGAAAGCGCGCGAGTGCGTCGCGCCGCTGGTCGAGGGCGTCGATCTTGCGGGCGACGCCATGCCGCATATGAGCCTGCGCGAGGCGCGCGTCTGCGGCGTTCCGGCGCGCCTCATGCGCGTGAGCTTCACTGGCGAGCTCGGCTACGAG